>JBGSKR010000250.1:0-4280 GCA_041741135.1 Mariniblastus sp. | reverse complement strand
GGATCGACCGACAAACTCTACGGAGACTTTCTCAATAGTTACGATTTCAATGGAGGGCTCGCCGACACCTTGGGAAATGGAGTTGGCCTACTTTCTGGCGGAGGAACTGTTAGCGGCGGTCGATATAGTTTTGGGGCCAATCAAGGCTTGCAACTTGCTTTTGCTTTGCCCGGCCCCGATTACGGAATTGAAATTAGGTTTCAGATGAATGATGACACCACCGGTTACAACAAGTTCCTTGATTTTCGTTTACTTGCCGAAGATATGGGCTTATATATCCTCAATGGGCAAGTAGCAGCTTATGACATTTCAGGTACCAATGCGCCAGCACTCACTGAGATTTTGCTCGATACGGATTTCACGCTCGGCATTGTTCGGGCTGGTGGAACATTCGAAATTTTTATTGACGGGGTATCGCAGTTCGTTGGCAACACCGCTCCGAACGACCAGACCATTCCAACTTCCAATACTTTGTTTTTTTTCAACGACGATAACGTTACTAACGGAGAGAGTTTTGCGGGGTCAGTTGATTTTATTCGCATCCACGATGATGCCTCGACCTTCGGCGCTGTCCCCATCCCAGAGCCAGGCAGTCTTTCATTGCTGGTTCTTGGCTTATTAGCTCGAACGACCGTAACTCGACGGCGGCGTAAGTAAATACTTCTCTCTGAAAGTATTCGAGCGAACACGATTGGGTCCCAGCACTTCCTCACTCTCGTCTTCTAGAACATGCCGAGAAAAATTCGGGGAAATTGCGACGTACTGATGTAGCGTTCAAAGCCGAGGTCTTTCGAGGTCATTTCAGAAATCGAATGGCGGGGCGCTGGTCTTGAGTGAAAATCGGCGCATGTGCAATCCGATTTTGCGCACTGTTGCACAGAAGTGACCTACCAATTTTTTCTCATCGACGCAACCAGCAGGCACTTGCATTCAATTCAGGCAATCAGCCAACTATCCAGTTCAAGCCATCTTCAACTCGCGGTTTACGCGTCGAGTCCTGTAGCTAAGCCTACCGTTGAAAGAAGTGATTACGGCTGTCGGCTGAACGTCAAAGGAAATGGCGTCGTTTGACGGATGGCCCTTCACCGATGTGGGCTCCTGACCGTCGAGCAATTTGTTGGTAAAGTGGTTAATTCATGTTGGCAACTGAATTTGTGGATGAACAATATTGAAGACGCACCACTGATGAATTTTAGATTTTCGATCGGACGATTGGCAACATTGGCTTGCCTGCGAGAAGTCGCGGCGGCGAAACCCGGCAATGTTCATCGCGGAGCTGATTTCGAAGACGTGACGCTGGAAGACTTTCAATCGAGCGCCGTGATTTTAGGACAAGTCATCGACGAGATGGCGGAACGTGGTGTGGGCGAGACGATTCTGGCGACGATTGAAGCCACTCAAGCTGTTACCGGCACGAACACAAATCTAGGGTTGGCTTTGTTGTTGGTGCCGCTCGCCAAAACCGCAGCGATCCCAAATCGTCAAGGCGAGGCAGCGGATTCATCGGGTACGGTCGATCCCACAAAAAATCATTCGCGAATTAAATCGCGATACATTAGCCAAGTTCTCGAAACGCTGAACGCCAATGATTCTGATCAAGTATTCGCGGCCATTCGTGCCGCAAAGCCTGGCGGCATGGGAACCGTTCCTGAAGGGGATATCAACAATTCAGCCAAATCGGAAATCGGTTTGGTACCAGCCATGAAGCTCGCTGCTGATCGGGATTTGATCGCTCGCCAGTTCACCAACGGATTCGAACAAGTCTTTCAAGATGCGTTGCCGCTGTTGGTGGAAGGCATGCAATATTTTCAACGCCCTAGTTCGGCGATTGTTTTTGCTCATGTCTCGTTGATGGCCCGTTTTCCTGATAGCCTGATTCAGCGAAAATGTGGAACCAAGGTCGCCGAGCATTCGCAAATGTTGGCCCAACGAGCACTTGACCAGTTTCCAGAATCAACGGATGTGAGTTCACGACGCCCCAGACTGGATTCATCGGAGTCGCTCGAATTATATTGGGATGCGGTTGGCGAGTTGGATTTCTGGTTGCGATCCGATGGTCATCGACGCAACCCCGGAACCACTGCTGATTTGATCGCGGCAGGATTGTTCGTTGGAATGTTTAACGGTGAGATTGAACTTTGATCGGCGTGCATCAACTTCGAAAAGTTTTCCACAACGGACAACGAGAAATCGTGGCGGTTGACGATGTGTCGTTTTCGGTGGAAGCGTCTGAAGTCTACGGATTGTTGGGACCCAACGGAGCAGGCAAGACGACAATGATGCGCATGATTCTCGGATTGCTACGCCCGACATCGGGCTGGGCAGAGATTGGTGGCTTTCGCTCCGACCGAGACCACGACGCAATTAAGCGACAGGTGGGATTTGTGTCGGCTTCGGCGGGTGTCTATCAGTGGCTAACCGGTCGCGAAATGTTGACTTTCTTTGGCGATGTGTATGGACTGGATTTGCGTCAAATTAATTCGCGAATCGAAGAGCTAAGTGATTTGCTCAAACTGAATGAGTTTTTGAATCAACGCTGCACAACGTTAAGCACGGGACAGAAACAACGTTTGAATCTCGCGCGGGCATTGCTGCATGATCCGCCTGTGATGATGCTCGACGAGCCGACGTTGGGGTTGGATGTAGTGGGTAGCCAAGTCATTTTCAATTACATCGATTTGCTGAAGTCACAAAATAAAGCGATCATTTTGTGTACGCATCGGCTGGAACAGGCTCAACGGATTTGCTCTCGCTTTGGTTTGTTGCACCACGGGCGGATGGTGAAAGAGGGAACCATGACTGAACTGCGCATCGAGAGCGGCCGAGAAGATTTGGTCGATATTTTTATTGATTTGATGGAATCGGATAGCGGAGTCGTTTGAACTAATCCACCAATCGTTCAAAGTGCCCAAACTAGGAATCGTGATCCACATTGTCTGATGCATCCCACTCATCGACCGCGCGTCGCAGGCGGCCTGGCTTTCATTGGCGGCAATTGGCTCTCAAGGAATTGCGGGAGACGCTACGAGATCGGCGTACCTTGGTGACGTTGATTGTGATGCCGCTATTGGTCTACCCAATCTTGAGTTTGGTCTTTCGTTCGTTCTTGGCAAGCAATGTTCAATTGTTGCCAGGCGGCGATCCGGTGGTCTGGCGTTTTGTTTACACGGGCGACGGCGAAGCGGTTGAAACACAACGAATGTTGAGTCAGCTTGCAATGGTGGTCGAGCAGCAAGAGCAAGTCGCTCAAGCAGGAAAAGCCGAAAACGATCCGCCCAATGAGTATGCTCCGTTTCACTTGCATCAATGGAAGTACATCACTGAATCTACCGATATTTTGGAAGGCCTGACGCCCCCGGAATCTGGCGATACAAATGTTGAGACGGCGAATGATACTCAGGCTCTCGATCTCGCAAGCCAGCGGGAGGCGGTTGCGACTTTGGCCGTTCGATCTGGAATTGCCGATGCGGGCTTGATTCTCACTCCCGTGTTCCGTCAGCCTTGGCGCGTTGGCGACGTAAAGATAATTTTTCGCAATGATGCGGTTTCGCAGTCCGCAGCAAGCTATCTGCGAAAGAAACTGGAGCTGATCAATCAGCGGTTTCTCGACGAAAAGCTTGTCCAAAATGGCTTGCCGGTTGGCGATGCGTTAACGCTGATTGACCAACAATTAAGTTTGCCGGAAGACGCCACTGACGAGGGTGGATTCTCTTTGGCAGCGTTGATTCCGTTGATCCTGGTGTTGATGACAATCACGGGAGCCGTTTATCCGGCGATCGATTTGACTGCTGGAGAGAAAGAGCGTGGAACTTTGGAAGCCTTGATGGCGGCACCGCTACCGCGGATTGGAATCTTGTTCGCCAAATTCATCGCCGTAATGACGGTCGCGGTGTTGACGGCAGCGCTGAATATGCTGGGGATGGCAGCCACGGTGTGGGTCTTTCAACTGGATCAGTTTTTAACGGGTTCGAGTGAATTTTCTCTGCTGGTGATCGTCAAAGTATTCTTGCTGCTGGTTTTGTTCGCCGCTTTTTTCTCAGCGCTGTTGTTGGCGATCACCAGTTACGCGAGAAGTTTCAAGGAAGCTCAAGCCTATTTGATTCCGATCATTTTGCTGTCGATGGGGCCGGGTTTGCTGGCGATGACTCCCGGTCTCAAGCTGACCGTGTTGTGGGCGATGACGCCGATGGTCAATTTGTTGTTGCTGGCCCGCGATGTAATTCAAAATCAAGTCGTCTTGCTGCCAGCATCGCTCGCCGTCGTTTCGACGCTGGCTTATG
>JBGSKR010000249.1:0-5254 GCA_041741135.1 Mariniblastus sp. | reverse complement strand
CCGTTGAATCGGAAACTGGAAATAGTGATCGGATGCAGATTTTGTTGAATCAGGATCGTTTCGAAATAGTGCGTAAGTTTGAGCTTCATGAAATTAATGACCAAAATCGTTATCGTTCTCCGTTGGTTGTCCATCTGAAAGATCGAGATTCGGCCGTCGAGTTTTTGGTGATGGTCAATCACCTCGCGCGGGGAAAATCGGAAATTCGTGATCAACAAGTGACTCAATTGGTCGAGTGGGCGCGTGACCAGACCCTGCCGGTGATTGCTTTGGGCGATTACAACCTGGATTATGTTTTTGCTGAAGAAAACGGCAACGAGGCGTTCCGTTTGATCCTGAAAGACAATGTTTGGAATTGGATTCAGCCCACTGAATGGATTGATACAAACTGGTACGACAATCCTGAAAGCCCCGATGGCGAAGACGATTATCCCGGCAGTATGCTTGATTTTGCTTTTGTCGCCGGAGCGGCAAAGACTTGGGAAATGGAGTGCAATATCATCGTTACGCCGGGTGATTTTCCAGACGACGAAAAAAGTAGCGACCATCGACCGTTTGAGTTGCTGTTCAACTTTCCATAGTCACTCTTCTTGAACTGCTGCTACAATTATCCGATAATCATAGGCTGAAATTTTAACGGCCTGAGCTTAGTGAAAAGCTCAGGTCGTCATTTTTTTGTCCCTCAATCGTTGACCCCTTTTGCGTTGACTTTTGTTTTTTAGTTAGTCGTTGCCCGATCCGCAGCGACCGAATCCAGGAGAATGACCGTGGTAGAACGTGTTCCGATGACCCAAGAGGCTTACAACAAGCGGCGGGCTGAAGTTGACGAAATGGAAAACGTGCAGATGCCTCAAATTGCCGAGGACATCGCCACTGCTCGCGCCGAGGGTGATCTCAAAGAGAACGCCGAATATCACGCTCAACGAGAGAAACAGGGGCTGTTGCAGGCAAAGATTAACGACCTGAAGTCGCGACTTTCTCGCGCTCAAATCATCGATCCTGCCATGATTCCTCAAAATGAGGTCGCCTTCGGAGCGACGGTCAAAGTCCTTGATACGGACTACGACGACGAGGAAATCATCACGCTCGTGGGTGATGGGGATGAGGATTACGATAATGGAAAATACCTGATCACCAGTCCGATCGGACGCGGATTACTGGGCCGGAAAGTCGGCGAGTTGGTCGAAATCGACGTTCCCAAAGGCACGCTAAAATTCAAGATTCTCGAGATCAGTTACGAAGATATTTGAGAATCGTAGCCGTAGCTTGGACATTCTTGTCCGAGCACTGGCCAGCATCAAACAGGATTCTTTAACAAGCACACCGCTAATTTATGTGGAAGCTAAGGCTGCGTGCGAGTCTCGGAGAGACTCGCCTCCATATAAGTATCAGAGTGTCTTCGAGACTCTGAACCCGAAAGTGAAGTCCATGCTCTGGCCAGCGAAGCTACGCCAGCGAAACACGAATTTTTTTCAGGGAGCGATGGTCAAGGACGAAAACGGTTCGGTGGGACGGCGAGTAATCTGTTGATCGTCGACTTTGATGGTCGCGCTGTCAGGCGTCACTGAAACAATCGTCCACTGTTTGTCATCGAGTTCGAATGAATCGCCGGCCTTCAATTGGAACTTCTCACCGGTCGTACGGACTTTGATCCAGACGATCCATTGATCAGTTACGTCTTTGACGATTCCCGTGATCCGGGTTTCTCCTGCGTGTAGGAATTTCGGTTTCGGCGGTGGTAGTGGTTTCGGAGGTTCAACTTTCGGAACAGGTCGGTCTTTAAAAATCACCGCAAATGATTTTTCGTTTTCTTTGGAGGGGAATCCGTTGTCGGCCACGCGAATGGTAAATTCATACTTGCCCTCGGGTTGACCTGGAATCGAAAGAAACGCTGATCGACCGTCATCATCGGGAAGGAGTTGAGCGTCATTGATTTCAGCGTTCACCAATTCGAATTTCAACTGGTCACTATCGTCTGCGTCTTCGCCCGTCACGCGGACTTTGACATCCGTCCCCGAAGTGTAAGAACTTGACGGTCGCGCTGAAACTACGGGAGTGTTGTTAGCCGGCCCAAACAGGTTGCGGCGGAGAATCGCTGCTTGGTACTCGGTCAGCGATTGATTCAGTTTCAATGATTCGTCAGCAAACTCTCGATCAATCGGCGCATCGACCATCGAAAGCGCTTCGACTTCAATGTTCAGAGTTAGTTTTCCATTGCGGATTTTTTTGTTTTGGGAACCGCCGACGGTCTGCGGCAGAATCTTCATCGCGTTGATGCGATGCAAGAGCTTTAGCGAATAGAATTTATGCAGGAACTCTGTCAACTGTTCCAAATTCGCCGTCACGGTCAGGGAAAAGCGTTTCGACTGCCCCACGGGACGATTGTTGTATTTCAAAATCGATCCAGTGCGAGGGTTGAGCCCCTTCAGTTCCATTTTGATTTCGTCGCTGACCAGATTTTTCAACCAAATTTGGTAATCGTTGCTAGCGGTTCCGATGTTGGCGGGTAAGCTAAGCTCGCGATAGTAATGGCGACGTTGACTTGCTTTCATTGCAGACGCTTGTTTAGCTTCCTCTTCATTGATTCGCGACATCAAGCCATAGAACGCGACATTGTTCGCATTGTATTTTCCAATGAACCAAAACACGCTTACAAACAACAGGCAAATGGGAACTAATGACAGCACGACCAAAGCCAGCACTCGTTCGCGCGGAGATAGCTGACTGAGCATCATTCCAACCCTCGTGCGGAATTCACGTCGTTCGTTGTTGGTTCGTCCCTTGTTGAATTCTCAGTCGTTGAACTTTCAATCGTCTTAGGGTCACGAGAAAGGCGACTCGATCGTGACTTCATGGCTTCAAGGGCAGCAGCGTCGGTTAACTTGATTATCTGATCAGGGTCGCGTTCTACCAAAATGGTAAAATCAAATGACATGGGGTAAGAAGGATCGTCGTCGTTGACTCCGGTTGTTGGTGTTTCAATCGTGTACGGACGAGGATAGAGCGAGTCGAGAAGTGCAGCTTCTTTTTGAATGCCGACCATGCGACTGCGAATCACAATTTTTGGTTTCTCCCGATCGGCAATTGCATCGACGGAATCGACAATCGCGTCATCCGGCGTAAGAAAGCGATTGCTGAGTTGATTTAGTTCGTCCAACCAGTTAACGTTGGCGGCCTGCCAGCCATCGACTGTGGCAACCTCGCCCAAAATTTGATCAACGGCGGGGCGATTGTCTCCACCCGCGTTCGCGGTGGTAAGGTCGGTTAGACGCTGATTGAGTCGGGCGATTTCTACGGACTGGCTACGCAACGTCCACCATCCGACCAGAATCGCCAAAACCGCAGCTCCCGCCGCAATCCCGCCATAAAGAAACTGACGACTGCGATCCTTTTTCTCAATCTTCGGACGGCGAGGATGTAAAAAATCAATCGAGTAAGGCGCGTCTACGCCTTGTGTTGCCAGTGCGCCAAACGATGCCACAAAATCTTTGGGTGATTCGAGTTTCGCAGAAATTCTCAGTTTCGGAAATTCTTGCAAGCCAAGAAATCGAAACTTCACGTCGGCCCGTTTACTCAAGCGATCATTCAAAATCTGATGTTCAGACGGATCGCCGAACAACAAAATCTCGCTGACTGGTTTATTTCCAATCGAACTGCGTGCCGACGCGATCGTGCGTGTGATTTCATTGTCTAACAACTCAGGCGTGCTACGAACGGAACGAGTCGCAACGACTTGATCGCCCACGGCCACGATCATATCCACCGGATCACTACCAGGATCGACCACCAGGCGACAAAGATCGTCGGCGAGTTCGGACTTGATCGCGTCAAACTTTGCCAGCGGTCGCAGCAGCATACTTTTCAGTTTGATCCCGGCAAGTTCCGCGATTTTTTTGAAACGCAGTTGTTTCTCGGGAGCCAGACCGATGGCGAGAACCTTGCGAGCTTGCGCTGAATCGAGTTTAAGTGGAATGAAATCGAGCAACCAATTCTCATTGAGCGAGGCGAATTCATTTTTGGAAACAAAGCGAACGATGTCAGGAAGTTCATTTTCCGGAGCAGGTGGGACATCGAATTCGCGCATTTCGACACTGGCTCGATCGACGATTAGAATCGCGTCGGCTCGCGAAAGATTTCGCCCCGCCAATTCTGTTTTGAGTCTTTCACCGATCGCCGCATCGGTGAGGTCGGTGATCGAAACGGAAAACACTTGGGTGATTTCAGTTTCGCTGGCCGACGGTCGCGCGGCAGAGACCAGGATTTTCTCTGGTCGGATTTCAAGGGCGAGAAGCATGCAGTAAATCGGGTGAGTAAAGTTATCAGGCGTTGAATCGCGGAGTGCGCCGAAGGAAGGTCAACGCCAAAAGAAAAGTTGATCTAAAACGAACTCAGATTTCTCTTCAACGGCGCGGTACAAAATGACTAACGAACTTCAAGTTCGAGGCCGAGCGAATCCACGGAGTGGCTCGCTGGCAAGTGACTTTTATCTCTCCAGAATAGTATGCGGGGGACGGGAATCGTAGTATCTAACACGACTTCTGCGCGAGAAGTTCCGGCTCCATCGGCGAAATAACCCACAATTTCGGCTTGATAGACATCTCCGCCCGTACAAACGAACGGAATCAGGGCTTTCATTTCTTCGAGGTCAACAATGCCCTCGATCAGAATCCAAGTCTCATATTGGCGATTTTTGTCGATGCCGTCTGGATCGTCCAACTCAAACTCGCGAACCTGAATGATTCGGTCGATGATTTCGGCGTCCATGCCAGGAATACCTTCGAGCACGCGCCGCGGGGCTTGCATGATATTAATCCGACCGGGGATCGCGGCACCTTCGTAGGTCGTGAGATTCTCCATGGCAATCGGAAGAGTAATTCCCATGTTCATAATTTGAATCGGAGAAGTGACATAAGCGATTAGATTTTCGGGGTCATCCACTTTGACAAACGCACCCGTCAGTTCGAGAATATTGTTGAATTTACGTTTGCTGGTCAGATTGCCAAAGTCGAGTGGGTACTGCGCCGCCGATTCGATCACGGCAGATGCCTCTGTCGGTGGTACCGTCGTCGGCAACGTTTCGCTGGCTCGGTAATAGATAATGAAGTTCGCCCAGTCATCGTTGTAAGAACTTTTCAGATCGTCGTATAACTGTTCGAGATCGTCAGCGTTGATGTTGACTCTGGGTAGTCCCTCGCCGTTTAAATTTGATTCGTTGCTGTACAAAGTCAAATAATTCGCCCAACCCAATTGCATA
>JBGSKR010000248.1:0-3521 GCA_041741135.1 Mariniblastus sp. | reverse complement strand
TGTATCGAATCGCCGATGCAGCATTCTTGCTGGCCGCCGTGGTGATGCACCATTTGACGGGCTCGGGGGATCTGGACGTGCTGATGGGCAACGGAATTTGGCCGCAAGGCGTCGCGACCTTAACGCAACAACAAGCAGTTTTGATTGGGGCTTTGTTGATTGTGGCGGCTGCTGGTAAGTCGGCGTTGGTTCCATTTTCTGGTTGGCTTCCGCGAGCGATGGAAGGCCCGACGTCATCGAGTGCCATTTTCTACGGCGCGCTGTCGGTTCATCTGGGAGCTTTTTTGTTGCTGCGAATCAGTCCGATTCTGGAACTATCGCTTTGGTTGTCCGGAGCGGTTGTGGTGCTGGGAGTCACGACCGCGCTGTATGCAACGTTAGCCACTCGCGTTCAACCCGACATCAAGAATTCGCTGGCGTTTGCATCGATGGCTCAAGTCGGAATTATCGTCGCGGAGATCGGTTTTGGATTGCGTTACATCGCCCTGATTCACATCCTCGGTCACGCGGCACTACGAACGTTGCAATTGCTGCGTGCACCCACGCTGTTGCATGATTATCAAGTGCTGGAGAACGCGATTGACGGCCACTTGATTCACCGCGCGGGATTGTTGGGCCGTTTCGTTCCTGCGAGGTTGCAGATGTGGTTTTATTTGTTTGCGATGGAACGAGGTTACTTAGACAACTTGCTCAATTGCCTGTTCGTATCACCGTTCCTGGCCAGCTTTCGTTGTTTTGATTCGCTCGAGCGAAGTTGGACGAACTGGTTGTCAGGCAGCCCTGCGAATGAAAGCTCACGAGATTCTGATTCCGTTCCGGTTCACACGGAAGTTGCTGAAGAATTGAAATACTGATTGGAAAACGGAATCGAATGTTAGAACTTCATTTGCCCTGGCTAGAACTCGCGATCGTCGCACCGTTGTTGGGCGTGCTCGTGGGGATTCTCGTGAAGGAAACGCAAACCACTCAATGGATCGCCGTGATTACGGCTGGCTTGACGCTCGTTTTCACCATCGCGGCGTGGGCGGATTTCAGTCGGCTGAAAGTTTTTGAAGCACATGATCGTGGAGACGTGTTGTCGCCATGGCTTGGAACGGAAGCGATTGTGATGGACGAGTTTAACGCGCCACTCCTTTCGTTGACCGCCCTGATGTTTTTTCTCACGCCGCTGGCGACGCTGAAAACGAAACTGAAACGATTTCCCTTCAAGACAAATTTGGTTTCAGAAAGTTTGACTTTGGCGACGCTGTGCTGTCGCAATCCATGGAGCATTATTGCTTTGATGGTTTTGCAAACGATCCCCATTCTGTGGGAACTACACTCGCGCGGAAAATCGACTCGCGTTTTCGCGATTCATATGCTGCTGTTTGTCGTTTTGTTGGTCAGTGGTTGGGCGATGATCGATGCGGAGGGCTCTCATAACTCGCATTCGATGCTGGCGATTGGTTTGTTAACCGCCGCGATTTTGGTCCGCAGTGGTTGCGTACCGGTGCATTGTTGGATGACGGATTTGTTCGAAAAGGCCAGTCTTGGTTCGGCGCTGCTGTTTGTTTCGCCGATGATTGGAGCTTATGCCGCCGTGCGATTGCTGTTGCCCGTCGCTCCTGATTGGTCGCTGCGCGTGGTGGGCTTGGTCTCGCTGTTTACGGCCGTGTATGCGGCGGGGATGGCGCTCGTGCAAACGGAAGCAAGACGATTTTTTTGTTACCTGCTGCTCAGCAACGCATCGCTGGTGTTGATCGGACTTGAGATCGTGACTCCGATTGGCTGAACCGGGGCGCTGTGCATGTGGATCAGCGTCGGACTTTCGCTGACTGGATTCGGATTGACGTTGCGCGCGATTGAGTCGAGAGTCGGACGGTTGTCACTTCAAGATTTTCATGGGCTTTATGAGAAGATGCCTCATTTGGCCTCGTTTTTTTTGCTGACAGGATTGGCGTCAGTTGGATTTCCCGGAACGGTGGGTTTCGTGGGAGTCGAACTGATTGTGGAAGGTGCGATTGATGTCTATCCCTACGTCGGCATGCTGGTGGTCGTAGCAGCGGCACTGAACGGGATATCTATCTTGCGAGTCTACTTTCGCTTGTTTACCGGCACGGTTCACACGTCGACTTTTTCATTGGTCGCACGCTGGCCAGAGAAGATTGCGATTTTGATCTTGAGTTTTTTGGTACTCGCGGGTGGATTGTTTCCACAACCGGGAGTTCATTCGAGGCATCATGCAGCGGAAGCCATCATGTCACGACGTGCGCTCGGCGGGGTCGCTTTTGGTGCGGATGCGGATGAGCAATATCCTTCCGTCGAGAAGTAAGCACAACAATTGATGGGTCTTCAAACTTAAGTCGAGTAACGAATATGAACAACGATAACTTGCTAACTGAATCTGTCGTCGCGCCCGAAAAGAAACCGGTCGGAAATGTGGCGGGATTCTTGAAGTTCCTGCGCTACGATATCGTCGCGGGATTTCTAGTGTTTTTGATTGCACTTCCTCTTTGTTTGGGCATTGCGCTCGCCAGCGGATTTCCGGCAATCGCAGGCGTCTTCACTGCCATCGTTGGATCGGTGATTGCGCCGTTGATTAGCAATTCGGAGTTGACGATCAAGGGGCCGGCGGCGGGCATGATCATTGTTGTGCTGGGTTGTGTGACCGCGTTTGGTGGAGACGGAGCAAGCGGTGAAGGCGGCTTCACGGTGGGGGCTGATATGAAAGCTTATAAGATGGCGCTGGCGGTTGGCGTTGTGGCGGCCGTGTTGCAGATTGCGTTTGGTTTGTTACGCGGTGGGGTGCTAGGTGAGTTTTTTCCTCTATCTGCGGTTCATGGAATGCTGGCGGCGATTGGTGTCATCATCATGGTCAAGCAAATCCCAATCGCGCTCGGCACGACGGCTTTGCAAGAGCCAAATGAGCTGGGGATATTGGTGACACGAAATGAACCGCTGGAAATGATTCAAGACATTCCGCACTATTTCGTTCACTTGAATCCGGAGATCGCGGCGATTGGTGGCGTTGGGTTGCTGTTCATGTTTGCTTGGCCGTTGATTCAGAACACTTCTAAACTACTCAAGTCAGTTCCCGCAGCGGTCGTTGTGTTAGTAGCGACGATACCGATGGGGATGTATTTCGATTTGCTTCATGCTCATGGTTACGAATTGGGTGGGCATACTTACACCGTTGGGGAATCGTATCTGGTCAGCATGCCAGACAAAGCTTTCGGGATGTTTGAGTTCATCACGGGACCGGATTTTTCAGCCTTTGACGCAGAGCACTTTGCAACCGCGAGCTATTGGGTGATGATGTTTTTCGCGATTGGAACACTGGAGTCGCTGCTCAGCGCCAAAGCAGTGGATGTGATCGATCCGTGGAAAAGAAAATCAAATTTGAATCGTGATACGGTCGCGGTTGGTGTCGGCAATCTGGCCAGTTCGTTGGTTGGTGGCTTGCCAATGATTTCGGAAATCGTGCGCAGTAAAGCCAACATCGACAATGGCGCGAGAACTCGGTTTTCCAATCTGTGGCACGG
>JBGSKR010000247.1:0-7510 GCA_041741135.1 Mariniblastus sp. | reverse complement strand
ATGAACAGCAATTTAGTCAACCCAATCACCGTGTTGTCTCGACGATGGGTTGTGCCGCGTATCGACGGAAGCTTGTATAGTCCAAAGGCATATTGTTTGCTGGTGGCAATGGTGATAACGCCTTGTCTTGCCGCACCCTGTTTAGCTTGCGCCCCTTGGCAGGCCGAAGCGTTTCCATTGACCTTGCCAGGCATCCCTCATCATGTCCCTCAGAGCGACTCGACGGATTTGCAGCCAAGCGATGGCATCTCCGTTGAAGGCGGTGTGACTGAAAATCATGCAAATGATAGTCGTCAATCCGTTCTCGGAATCTGGTTCGGCTCGTACACTACGGTGGAGAGAAGCAGTCTTGGTTTTCCAGCCTCATCGGCGGTCGTAAACTTCGTGTTGCCTGACTCAGCGGCTGCCAAATCCGGTGTGGTGTTCGGTGACGTTATCGAGAAAGTCAATGAGAAACCTGTCCCGCATGTCGATGACGCAGTGGCTGCCTTGCAGGGTTATTCTGCCGGTCAGACAGTCAATCTTGGTATCCTACGCGATGGTCAGTCGATTCGAATTCCTACTCAGTTTATCGCTGAACCGGAACACATGCTCGTTCACCTATTTCGCGATGCTGCGGCTGGAAATCCGCAATCGCAATACACCATCGGTGTTCATTACATGCGGGGCGATCGAGTAGCGAAGGATTCCGATAAAGGTCGGTATTGGCTCGAGCAAGCAGCTCAGGGAGGCATGGGAGCTGCCTTCGGCTGGCTCGGATCAATTTACGAAACTGGTGATGGAGTAGCCATCGACGCGACTCATGCAAGGCAATTGTTCGAGGTAGCGGCAACCGAAGGGACTGATTGGGCGCAGGTTCGATTGGCTTCCATGTTGCTCAAAGGCCTCGGCGGAAAGATGGACTCTGGCCGGGCTCTTTATTTTTATGAACAGGCAGCCAAACAAGGACACTCCGAAGCCAGTTTTCAGGCCGGCCGGCTCTATCGTAGTGGTGCTGCGGGCAAGCTAGATCCCGCCCTTGCGTTTGCTTATCTTTTGAAGGCTGCTGAAAAAGGGCATCGTCAAGCAGCGGCAGACGTCGGCAATTCTTATGCAGCCGGCACTGGTGTTGATCGAAATTACACCACCGCCATCAAGTGGCTCACGATTGCCGCTAACGCTGGCATTGCCCAAGCTCAACATGATCTGGGAGCCCTCTATTCGCGAGGGGAAGGCGTTCCACAGGATTGGGGGCTGGCCGCCAAGTGGCTTGGCGCCGCAGGCAATCAAGGCCATGTGCCTTCCATGTTTCACCTCGGCGAATTCTATTTCAATTCAAAGCCACCGAAGATGGACAAGGCCCTGTATTGGTTGACAAAGGCCTCTGATGCAAACGACTTTCATGCGGCCAATTACTTAGGTGTGATTTATCGCGAAGGAATGGGAGTGGAGGTCGACAAGTCAAAAGCCGCTACGCTGTTTCGCAAGTCCGCCAACGGAGGTTCTGCCAATGGTCAGTACAACTTGGGCTGCGCATTGGCGCATGGCGATGGTGTCGTTCGCGATGAACAACAAGCAATTCAATTGCTCACGACCGCACTGTCCAGAGCCGATTTTCCAGTTGGACTGCGTGGTCAAGCGCTTGCCATGATCGGCACCATCTACGAAGGCGTGCAGAGCGGCTCCAATGTCGTTGTGAACTCTCAACTTGCTCTCGACTTCTACCGGCAGTCCGCGGAGGCTGGCTATCTGGCTGGACAGCAGCTCTATGGCACCCGACTGATGAACAACGCACAGCGCTATCAGGAATCAGTCAAATGGCTGCGCGAAGCAGCGACTCGCGGCGATCGTGTCGCTCAAAACAACCTGGGAACCATGTATTATTATGGCCGCGGTGTAACACAAAGCCGTGAGGAGGCGATCGCGTGGTGGTTGAAGGCTTATCGACAGGGCTCCACCACCGCCGGTGACTCCTTGCGAAAAATTGGAATTAGCACCAATTAGAGGGATTGAAATCCATGTCACTGTTCATGTCACTTTACAAGATACTCTCGTTATTCGTGCTGATCGTTCTATTGCTCGCATCAGGGCAACTCGCCGCAGCGCAACCATCCTCTACGCCGAGCGGCAGTATCGATCAAGATCCCGGTGATGAGATCCTTCAGGTAGATGCGGCGGCAACAAATGTTTCCTGGTTTGGCGTATCGCGGTGGCTGGCAAATCAACGGGAAGTCGTCCTTTGCGGTCTATTGAAAGACGGTCCTGCCGGCAATGCTGGCTTGCGAATCGATGACACGATTTTGAAAATCAATGGCGAGCCAATCTCGGACCTACGCAGCTTCCATGCGGTCGTTGGGCAGCAGCGAGCCGGAACGCCGGTCTCTGTCAGTGTCTCTCGTGATGGACAAGAATTCAACGTGACGATCACGCCTGAATTACTTCCGACGGATGGGGGAATCGGCCGGATCAAGGCAGCGGCGGAAGCGGGCGAAGCCTGGGCCATGATGGAAATGGGAGTCCGACTCGCTGGCTTGCGCGGCGAGCAGTCATACATTGAACTCGATCCCAAAGCCGCCGTCGAATGGTTCCGCCGCGCGCTGGATGCTGGCGACACTGCCGCTCCCATTTTCCTCGGTCAGATGTATTTAAAAGGGGCGGGAGTCGATCGCGACGAAGCGTCTGCACAAAAAATGTTCCTGACAGCCCGAAGCAGAGTCATGTCGAACCAAACTGTGGGAGTGCGAAAGGGTGTCACCTCTGCCGCCAGCAACTCTTTAGCGCGTATGTGCCTCAACGGCCAAGGGCCCGGTGCCAAGCCGGAGCTTGCCATCCCGTTGTTCCGAGATGCAGCAGAACAAGGAAGTTTGTATGCGATGTGGCAACTGGGCGAACTTTATGAGCAAGGAAAGCACGCCAAACAGGATCTCGCAATGGCAATCCAATGGTATCAAGTGGCAGCCAAAACTGGGTATCCCCCTGCCCAGAAAGCCTTGGCTAGATTGCAGCCAGAAGCAACCCCGAGAGTTCCTGAGGCCGAACAGGCGGGGGCCGTTCGAGATGCCAGAGAAAACAGGGAGAATCAACCTCAAACGACAGATGGACGAGTTCTCTGGAAACACGAAGATGGCTATTTTCGGTTCGCAGGAAATCGGCGATGGATGGCCGTTTCAACGGCTTATCCTGCTCCTGCGCCGCCCAGCGTTTACTGGGAGTCCTTCCGTGACAATGTCCATGTTGAGCTTGATGACCCTGCAACCGGTAAAACGGTGCGTCTGACGCATTCTTCAATGCTTGTGCGGTCTCAGAAAAACGCTTCGTTCGAGAACAGCGTCAAAGGTAGCTGGCTCAGTCTTGGACCATCGCAATAGAAACGCTAACGCCAAGCGTATTCAAAAGAATGCGGCACTTCCAATTTCTACCTATTGATGCAAAATGTGCGATACTAAATTCTGAAGACCAGAGAATATTGATTCCGCGACGTTTAAGCCGGAGGTCGAGTTTGATGAAGATTTGGTCGACAACAATTTCGCCCACCAAAAGTTTGAGCCAATGCCCCGCCTACTACACATTTCCGACCTGCATTTTGGGCCACCGCATTTGCCGAAAGTTCGCGAGGCTCTGTTGCGGTTGATTCCTCATTTAGCTGTCGATGGAATCGTCGTCAGTGGCGATTTTACCCAACGAGCGAAGGAAGAGCAGTTTATCGAGGCGCGGGCTTTTCTCGATCAGATGCGTAAGCTGTGCGATGTGCCGCAGGTCGTTATCCCCGGCAATCATGATGTGCCGCTGTATCGATTTTTTGAACGCCTGACCAATCCGCTGGGATTGTATCGCAAGTATATTTCAGTCGACCTCGATTCGAAACTGACGCTCGGCAATTTAACTCTGGTGGGACTCGATTCGACGTCGCCGCTTCGAAGGATTTCTAACGGCCAGTTGGATTTGCCACAACTGGAGTTTACCCGTCAAGCGTTCGCGGGTGTTCCCGAAGAAGATTGGAAAATCGTGGTGGCCCATCACCATTTCGCTCCGGCTCATGATCGCTGGAAAGATCGCGTGATGACGAATGCCGGTCGCGCCATCGATTGCTTCGTCGATCTAAAAGTTGACATGATCCTGGGCGGGCATCTTCATCGGGCTTACGTCGGCAACTCGCTCGATTTCTTTACCGGAGATCATCGGGAACGAGGTATTATCATCGTGCAGTCAGGCACGACGACGTCTCGCCGAGGCAGAGGTCGAGAAAAGGAAAAGAATACACTCAACGTAATCGATTTTGAAGAAGCCAAAGTGCAGGTTAAACACTACATGTATTTTTCAGCCGACGACCAATTTGCGCCAACTAGCAAGCATGAGTTTCCGAAAACCGGATTGCGTTTAACCGATGTTTGATGCTAGGGCTGTGCTGGGCTGATGAAAAATTCAGAATGATGGGCACCTGGGTCAAGATTTCAATCGACAGACTGCTACGAGGCAGCGAAGCTTTTTGAAACATGCCGTAGGGATCAAATATCGGTAGAAATCAGATACCCCAAAACCAACCTACGTCCCGTAGGGACGACCTATCGACACGATTTTTACCGTTCCAAATCTAGATTTCGTCCCTACGGGACGAGCGTTTAAGGGGGCGATAATAGCTACCAATATTTTGTCCCTACGGGACGCACAAACATTCAACCGGTTCCGAGTCGGTGATTTTGATTGATTATTCTATTTTCATCATGAGAGGGCTGCGCTGGCATCACAGACAAAATCACTCGTCGCAGCGGATGATTTTTTGGGATTGTGTTACGAATTGATCGAGGAGCTATCGTCACCGTTGGTCCATTTCGTGACCGCAGAGGGGCGACCGTAGTAGTAGCCTTGCCCCAATTGGAATCCCATTTGAACCAAAATCTCATGGCACTCGAGCGTCTCCACGCCTTCCGCCAAAGTTTGAATGCCCAGGTTGTTGACCAAATTCGCGAACAGGGCGACCAATTCTTGACGTTTGGGCGGCGCGGATTCAATGTTCTTGGTGAGCTTCATGTCGAATTTTAAGAAGTGAGGACGAACCTCTCCAAGCTCCACCAAGCGGGCTTTGCCAACGCCGAAATCGTCAAACGCCAACATGATGTTGTTGTCTTCGAGGACAGCACAAAGCTCTCTCATCATGGTCATGTTGGTCGAGGCACCTTCGTGAATCTCCAAAGTGATTTTCTGATTGGGCGCGGCTTCTCGCATTTTTCGGAGCGAATCGTAGAACTCTGGGCGATCAAGCTCCACGGGATGAGTGTTCACAAACAGATTCGAGTCGGTTCCCAAGGCGCCGCCGATCTGAACTCCGGCGAGGCGAAAGGCTTCGCTCAACTGGGCTTCCAGATTTAATTGCGAGGCGGCTTGAAACATTTCATAGGGAGTCTGCAAGCCGAACAAACGGCTGCGTCCGAGGACTTCATAGCCGAAGCGAGATTGGTCCGCCAATCGTACGAGTGGTTGAAAGTGGGGAAACAGTCCGCCGTCGCTAATCAGTCGTTCGAATTGAATCAAAGCCAAGGCTTGGTCACAAACGTCTTCACGAATGGTGTTGTTGACTGTATCGCTGCTTTGCTCTTGCGCGACGCGAAACACCAAACCGGCGAAGTGAATCAGGTCACCGAGTTTGATTTCGGTTTCACCATGAACTCGTTCGCCATTGACAAAAGTTCCATTGGTGCTGCCCAACTCTTTCAGTTTCAATCGCTCGTCATTCATGTAATGAATCTCGGCGTGATTCTTAGAGACCGAACCCGTCGGCAAGCAAAGATTGGAATCCGATCGGCGACCAATCGAATAGGGAAACGTATGCAACGGATAGTTGCGACTTGGCTGACTCTCGTCGACCTGTCCTGACAGGAACCACTGGCCGACTTGATCCATATTCAGATGCGGAATGTGGTTAACCGGCGGAGTCGAAAGTAGATCGTGCATGGGATTTCAGATCGAAGAAAAGTGATCGACTAGTCTTGAGCAACAGAGAGAGGGAAGTTCGGAAAGCGTCTTGTTGCTTATTGATGAACAGGACGCCAACCTCAAGATATAGCTTTTCGGTAGTGACAGGGCGGCTCGTTTCCTCATTTCCGACTTGAGAAAGCCACGCGTCTTTTCCGAATGTGCGGATTGATTGGATGGTGACGACCTCTTGAACTTCGAAGTTTTGTCGATTGCGGCGTGCCCGTAAGTTTAGCTGGGGAGCAATCCAATTTTGAACCCGCAAATTCGTTTGAAAACCGAAAAGACTGAACAAATCGCGATGAGCGATCGAAAAGTAGAGTAACTATCGAACCAACCGAGACGAACCAATGTCCACTTCCACAGCTCAATCTCCGATCAGTAGCTTGTTGGCGACGATCATGTCCGACGAGTCGTTCCGACCCACGGAACCGGCATCATTGTCCGAAACGGGCTTGCCAGTCTCGTTGGTTGAATCATTGATCCTGAAACGATTGTCGATCATCGGCATTTCCAGTGGCCGGCAGTTGGCAAAGGATTTGTGCTTGCCGTTCAACCTTTTGGACACCATGTTTCAGCATCTTCGTTCGCACCAGCTAATTGTTCACAAAGGATCAGCGCCTTTGAACGATTACAATTACGCGTTGACCGATAACGGACGTGAACGAGCAGTAATTTCGATGCAAGCCTGCTCGTATACCGGGCCGGCCCCGGTTCCGCTGATGGATTATGTGCTCAGTGCGGAAGCTCAAACGATTCGCGCTGAGTCGCCCAAGCGGGAACAGTTGCGACAGGCTTTCGCCGACATATCCGTGGACGAAAACCTGTTTGAAAGCTTGGGGCCAGCGATCAACTCGGGAGCCGGATTGTTTTTGTACGGCGAACCGGGCAACGGAAAATCGACTTTGGCTCAACGAATTACGCAATGCTTTGGACATGAGATCTGGATTCCCCATACGATTTTTGAAGACGGGCAGATCATCAAATTCTACGATGCGGCTTACCATACGGTGGCCGATTCCAGTGGCGATATGACACTGGAAGTTGCTCCGTCTGACGCGCGTTGGATCAAGGTTCGTCGCCCCACCGTTATCGTTGGTGGCGAACTGACCATGGATAGTCTGGAGATTCGCCACGATGTCAACAGCAATGTCTCCGAAGCTTCCTTGCAGATGAAAAGCAACTGCGGGTGCTTGTTAGTCGATGATTTTGGACGTCAACGAATTGAACCGACGGAACTGCTCAATCGTTGGATCGTGCCTTTGGAAAGTCGAGTTGATTATCTGACCCTGGCAACTGGAAAAAAAATCCAGGTTCCATTCGAGCAACTGATCATTTTTTCGACGAACCTTGAACCAGCGGATTTGGTCGATGATGCGTTTCTCCGCCGCATCCCCTACAAGATCGAAATCGGTGCTCCTGATATTGTTGAGTTCCACGAACTGTTCAAAATCTACTGCGAGCGGTTTGATTGTGACTACAACCGGGAAGTCGTTGACTATTTATTGCAGACCCATCTCATCCCCAAGGGGCGGCAGTTGCGTCGGTGCCATCCGCGAGA
>JBGSKR010000246.1:0-4407 GCA_041741135.1 Mariniblastus sp. | reverse complement strand
CGCGCATGAAGAATGACGTCCACGCCATGCTGAGCGAGTTCGACGGCGATAGCCGCTCCGATGCCGGACGAAGAACCAGTGACCATCGCGACTGGGTGAGGCAAGCTTAAAAGAGAGGAGCGAGAATTTTCCCCGTTAATGGAAAGCTCCTTTTAGCTCGTCCAGAACCAAATTTTCGGCAGCCGAAATCTTGCTCCCCATGCCGAGAAATCCACCGGCTGACTTGGCGACTGTTTCGGCGCGATCCAAGATGCTCGATTTCAGTTGATTGATTGCTGCCGGTTCCAATGTATTCTTGAGCTCAGCAATGTAAGCTTTCCAACTGGCGAGTAGTTCTGCGCCAGGATGAACTTGCAGCCAATGTTCGAGGATCGCGTGGCTGGCCGATCCAGATTGGACACCCGAGCTATCGGCCGCCTGTAGAATTGCTTCTTTTTCTGCTTCTTCGACATTGCCGTCGGCCCAAGCGATTGCCACAAGGGGAATTAACCCGATGCAAGTCAGGGTTTCTGGGGTGATGTTTTGTGCTAACAGCGAATCAAGCACTGCCGCATCATGAATACCGGAAGCGCTTTCCAAACTGGCACGCGATTCTTCGGCTTCCATTTGCTGTTTTAACTTGGCTAGCAACTGCTGGTCTTTGGTGGCGAAGAACTGAGCTTCCAAAGATCGGCCGCGCTCGTGAATCGGATCGTTCATATTTTTATCTCCGTGTTTTTTGATAGATGTCTGCGACTTTTCGGCCATATCGACTGAAACAGCCCAATTCGGGTCGGCAAGTTGCGAGTGCTGAGAGATCAGCAAACTCTGAAAAAGCTAAATCGTAACCGTTCACGAATTGTAGCCGGACTCGTGAGAGTTCGGAAATTCTACAAAAGATAAAACCGAAGTCTCACGACTTCGGCTACGAAGCATGTCGATAAACGACATTTTTCAAAATCACCGTGAACGGTTACGCTAAATCTAACCAGAAATAGGGGAATTTGACAGCAGGCGGCGCATGGAGGCTGTCTTTCTCTGACAGGTTGTGCTGATTGGGGCTTTTGCGCAAAATATGCGCTTCAGTGAGAAATCAGAAAAGTGGTCAAATGGGCCGGTCATACCTATCCTCGGGAATTCGGAATGGTTTCTCCTAAAACTTGGAGCCAATTGCCGAAGTAAAAGACTGAACGCAGGTTTTCAGCCGCAGACGGGGTTGGTGGATCTTTGAATATGGAAACTAAAATGACGACGCTCGGTCGCTACCCAATCCGCTTCGGCGCAGTACTTTCTTTCTCTGTTAGCATCCTTCTTTTTTTGACCAATTGGTCAATCGCCTCTGATGGGACGCAGCAACTACAATCGGCTGTTCTTCGCATGAATGCGCGACTGGGCTCCGGTGAAACAGCGGATGGTTGGCGACGATTTTTGCTGTTGAATGTACTTGAAACTCAATCAGCCAAGGGCGAGCAAGCCGACATTGCGACTCTGCAAATGTTGCATCAGCGTTTTGCATCTGGTACCGCAGGCCTCGAGCATCCAATTTTTTCGGATGTTCGCATCGCTTTAGAAAATCAAATTCGACAATTGAGCACCGCTTACATGGTCGACGTGTCGGGCGCAGTGGAACAGGCTCGCAGCCAGTTTACTCCAATCAGCGGTGAGGCGATCGACTACTACCGCAGTTTGGCGGTACGTGAATTGGAAATGTTCCAAATTTACTTTCACCAGGAGTATTCGTCGGAAGAACAATTGGCTGCGTTCGATGCCCTAAAGATCGAAGAAGCAATGGAGATATTGTTGAGCGTAAAAATTGAGTTTGCCCCGGAAGTTTCTGTTGGCAAAATGGATTCGATGCTACGCGACATCAAGCAAGAACGAGACGAAGTCATACGAGCAATCGATGCGTTGCCTTTTGACAACCCGAAAAATGACGAGCCATCGGAGACCACTCGCCCGCTTCCCGACGGTGAACCGACGCTCGACGAACTCAAGGAGAAATTGCGGCAACTTGACGCTCGCTTGCAAGAAGTAAACGATCAGCGTAATCAAATTCGTGATGCCGACGCTCCTCGGGCAAAACTTCGAGCCGAAACGTTTCGCAAATTGTTGGAATGCGAAAAACGATTCTCAGACGCCTCTGAAAGTTTTCGCGATCCCTTCTTCGTATCCTCTCGTTTGGCGTTTGAGCGTTTTGTGCGAATTTATTTTTACGGAACAGCTGATAATTTACAGGAAGATTTTCTCGTCAAGATCGCCAAACTGTCGGAAGAGTTGCCGAAGTTGTCGAATCCGTCCGAGCGTTTGGCGGCGGGAGAAGTTGGACGGGTAGTCGAATGGTTGGAAATTACTAACCAGGTTCCTCATTTGGCGGCCGCGATTCGTGCCAAGTACTCTCGTCCCAACTTGTATCTTTCGATTTCCGAAGATCTGTTGAACCGTACGAGTCGAAACGAGTGTAGTACTCGGCCAGTTTGTCAAACCATTGGCGGTCAAACAGTGCGTGGCACGGCCACCACCAGTAGTCGGGTGAGTGTCGAACTGATCGACGATCCCAACCAAGTCCACCTAAGCATCAAAGCCCACGCCGATGTAAACAGTGCGACCTATTTGCAGCAACGCAAGATCACGGCCTTCATTGATGCCGTTGGTCAGACCGAGGCTCGCCGTAGTATCTTCGTAAATCTCGGTGGTTTGTTGGTAGAAGAACCTTACGCGGCGGCAAACATGGATTCATCTTTGCGAGGAACCAGTTCGAATTGTGGCTTAATCAATCGCATTGCTGAAAACAAATTTTCGAAAAGCAAAGCTGATGGTGATGTGGCTGCGTCAGCTCGCGTGCGTGAAGAGATTCTCGAGCGTTTCACGACTGAAACTCAGACGCCGATCGCCAATGGTCGGGAAGCAATTGCGAAAGCCAAAAAGAAATCGCTTTCGCAATCAGCTTATGTTCCGGAACTGTACATGCATTCGGCTGCCAATCGAGTTCACATTACTGGCAAAAAATCTTCGCGTTCGACGCTCGCTGCTATCGATGCACCTAACCTGTTCGGTTTTTCTTCTCAAATTGAGCTGCGGTTGCACGACACTGTTTTGAGCAACTACGTCGATCCAATCTTTTCTGGAAAAACATTTACCAATCAGGAATTGGCCCAAGAGCTGGAATCTTTAACTGGTAAGAAACTTGAAGCATTATCACCTCAGCCTAACGATGGAGTACCGGACGAAGAGGAATCGTTCAGCATCACGTTTTCTCAGGTTAGACCTGTGCAGTTCGAGTTCGACCAGAACATGGTTAGTGTGATCGTTACGGGCGTCCGGTTTTCTCAAGCCAACAAGCAAATTCGTGCGGGCTTAACGATCAAGTTGAAGTTTCGAATTACGCAACGAAACGGTGAACTAAAACTCGAACGTGTTGGTAAAGCGGAGTTGGACTACCTCGATCGAGAATCGAAGGACGCAAAAATCGTGGCTTTTCGGTCGTTTCTCGATGGTCGTCTAAATCCAGCCGGGGGAACCGAACAGTCACCTGTCGATTTACCGCTGAATCTTATTCCCGTTGATAAAATTGACGCGATGAAAGATCGTCCAGCGGCTCGTGATTTGATACTGTGTCAGTGTCGGATCGAAGGAGGTTGGTTTTATGCGGGTTGGAATCTGCCTCCAACGGGCAGCCTTCCATCGTATGCAATCGACGTGCCCGCAATCTGGACAACGGCGGACAGTGCACGACCAAGTTCGAATTAAAAACAGGGTCTTACGTTACTTCTTTGCCATCCTTTCGCCTTTTTGTTCGACCAGCATGAAGGTGTGACTACTCGAACACAATCGTCTTGTTGTCATACGTGATCGTTTTGTGACGAAGCACCTTTTCTAGCGCAGTGGCAAAGACGGTTCTCTCGACTTGACGTCCGATCTTTTTCAAATACTCAATTGAAGCGCCAGGTCGCACTCGAATTACATCTTGCTCGATGATCGGGCCTTGGTCGAGCTCCGGAATAACGTAGTGCGATGTGGCACCGATTAATTTCACGCCGCGATGGTAAGCCATCTCATAGGGTTTCGCGCCAACGAAACTGGGTAAGAACGAATGGTGAATATTCACGATCGGACAACCTGCGGCTTCAATAAAAGACGCACTCAAGACTTTCATGTACCGCGCCAATCCAATCAGGTCGGGCGCGTGTTTCTTGATCACATCGATCTGCGCCGGTTCGTGTTTGGCGGCATCTTGGTAAGTCTTAATGAAGTAGAACGGAATACAATGGCGGTCGGCCAGTCGCTTCATCGACTCATCATTCGAAACCAAAAAAGCAATTTCAGTACTTGGATAGTCGCCTGCCTCGCAACGGTTGATGGCTTCGATCAACGCATGGGACTCTTTGGAGACGAACAGCCCAAGCTTTTGCGGTTGACCAAAAAAGTGAA
>JBGSKR010000245.1:0-3423 GCA_041741135.1 Mariniblastus sp. | reverse complement strand
CGGGCTGGCGATGATGTGGGCGGCGCGATCGTTTGGCTCCGATGCGATCCTGTATCAGACTCACGGAAGTTTCGGTGAAATGTTTGCTCGGCCCGCTCGTTCACAGAGTTTCGTAAACTTGTCGGTAGTCGTATTTTGTCTTGTTTTGTTGTTTCCGCTGAATTTTGTGATGATTGGTTTTTTGGGGCGGCTACCGACGGAGAACGTCTTTGATTTGGGCGTGCGCTTTGGATTGATGGGCGTGTTTACCTTTTTCTCGTTTTGGTTGTTGCCAACCGCCGTGGCGATTTATCAACGTGCAGATGTGACGGAGGTGTTTGGGGTGAAATGGCCGCGTGTGGTGTACTGGATTGCCGGGGTTTTATTAGGGCTGAGCCTGTGGCCGCTCGTGATGGGATTTGCGATGGGCTGGGAAGAAGTCTACGGTTGGCTAGCGGGAGCGGAAGCAAAATCGACGTGGCACGATCGATTGGTGGAAGCGACTGCGGAACAGGTCGGGCGGATTCGTCAACTGTCGCCGGTCTTAGTTGCCGTGACATTGGCCATCGTGCCCGCCGTTTGCGAGGAGTGGTTTTTTCGCGGGATGCTGCTGCGAAGTTTGTTGCGCGTTCGGTCTGCGATGTTTGCGATCGTAGTCTCGGCGATTGTGTTTGGATTGTTTCATGTGTTATCAGGCAGTGTGATTGCGCTCGAGCGATTGTTGCCGACGATGCTGGTCGGCATGGTGCTGGGGTATTTGGCGCTTCGATCGGGTTCGGTTTTGCCAGGGATGCTCTTGCACGCGACCCACAATGCTTGCGTAAGTTTTTTGGCTTATTATCAACCGCAGTTAAGTCGCTTTGATTGGTTTCCGGCGGAGGATCAGCCCGTTCCGTTGAGTTGGATTGCCGCCGCTGTAGTGGTTGCTGGAATTGGATTGGGATTGATCGTGAGTGGTAGAAAAAGGTGAGCCATTCACGGATTGTAGCCGGACTCGTGAGAGTTCGGAAATTCTCCAAACAGATAAAACCGAAGTCTCACGACTTCGGCTACGAACCATGTCGATAAATAACTCTTTTCGAAGTTACCGTGAACGGTTACGAAAAATGTGAGTCTTGGCATCGGCTGCTAGCCTGTGGGCACACCGGAATGAGATAATCACAAGTTGGAAGTTAATGCCACATTACAAGCTAGAAGCTTATGCCACTTTTTAACAAAAGGTATTCTCGTGAAAGTGCTTCGATTTGTCTTTTCGATGCTGACGCTTTCAATAACAACAATCGTCAGTTCGCAGGAAATCGCCGTCCGTGTTCCTGCCGGTTTCAAAATCGAGCGGGTCGCCGGTGATGATCTCGCGACGAATATCTATAGCCTGACGACCAACGAACGAGGGGAAGTCTTTGTTGCTGGGCAGGGATACATTCGGCGGCTGAATGACACGGACGGAGACGGAGTATTTGAATCGGCAACCCAGTTTTCCGATTTGCCTCGGTCGGGGGCGATGGGCTTGTTGTGCGAGGGTAATTCGATACTGGCGGTCGGCGATGACGGGATTTGGAAATTTGACGACGCGGATCGTGATGGCGTGGCAGACGCCGCGCCGAAACGAATGCTGGAGGTGAAGACAGGCGGCGAACATTTTGCTCATGCGATTCGTCGCGGAGTCGATGGGTGGCTGTATTGTCTTTGCGGAAACTCGACGCCGATTCCAAATGATTTTCGCAATCAGAAATTTTCGCCCGTTAAACAACCGCGGGCCGGATTCCTGATGCGAATTTCGCCGGATTACCTGACCTTGGAAGTTGTCGCACACGGCTTTCGTAACGCTTACGATTTTGATTTCAACTCAAGCGGTGAAACCTTCGTCTACGACAGCGACGGAGAGCGCGATATTTCGCTGCCTTGGTATCGCGGGACTCGCGTGTTTCAAATTCAAGCCGGAGACGATGCCGGTTGGGTTTCAGAAAGTTGGAAGCGGCCGAGCTATTACTTCGACATGCCAAAAGAGCTGGCCGATTTTGGACGCGGAAGTCCGACAGGCGTGGTTTGCTATCGCGATGTTTTGAATGGTCGCTACAACAATGTGCATTTTCCCGATGAGTACCGAGATGCACTTTTTGTTGCCGATTGGACTTTTGGCAAAGTTCGTGTGCTCAAGCGTGATGCCAAAACGGGCGAGTATGATCGCGGGAGTGATTTTGCTGTAGCCGAAGGGCAGTTCGGTTTTGCGGTTACCGATCTGGTAGTAGCGAAAGACGGAAGTTTGCTCATTAGCGTTGGCGGTCGTGGCTTGAGCGGTTCCGTGTATCGGATTTCCTGCAATCGCTCGGAATTTTGGAAACAAACTAAATCGATCCCACCACAGCATGAACTGGATGAAAATGGCAAACCGATCTTGAATTGGCGATTGCAAGAACATTACTACAGCCGCGCCGAATGGAATGAAGAGAAAACGAAGGAGATGTTGCGGTCGCTCACGAATTCAAATCGAGAAGTTTCGCTGGCGGGATTGGAAAGTCTGATTGGCCGAGTCGGCACCTTGAACTTGAAACACCGAGAGACCTTCGAGTTGTTAAAAAAAGGTTTGACAAAGAATTTGAACTCGATCGATCCTCAGCGGATGCGACTTTGTTATCGAATCGTGAACGATTTGGGGCGAATCGATGAGTCTCAACTGTTAGAGTTGATTGGAGAGAAAGGCTTGTGTCTTGATGGCTTGATCGTGCTCGCCCATCTGCATGCTGAAATGCCATACTGGGCAGTCAGCGACGGACATTGGCTGTTTGGCGAAAAAATCCATGCTGCTGAAGGAAACTATCTGGCCTCAATCCGTTTATTTCAGAAGCTTTTCGATGAAGGTGACACCGACAATGTCCCCGAAGTTTTTCGGGGGTACACGCCGACTTCCGATTTGACAAAGTATTGGTCACGTCAACCAAGAGAATCGGATCGAAAAATCAGCCAAGATGTTGAAACGGTCGAGCGACCGCAAGAAGAAATCGATCAATTGGTGGACTCGTGGTCATCCACGTTAGCAAGTGAGATTGAAATAGCGGCGAAGCATGACAATCGAGATGTTGCGATGGAATTGGGACGAACAGCGGCGTTATTAGACTTGAGTAACAACGCGCGTCGTCTTGGCGAACAACAGAATCAGCAAATTGAGAATTTTAAATCACTTGCGAAGTTGCAGACGACGATGCTCGATCAGATCAATGCCGAAAGTTCGCCTGTCGACGATATTCATTGGCTGATTTGTCTGGCGAGGACAGGAACGCTGATTGATGAAGCCAATACAAAACGTGTTGCCGGCGCGTTGGTTGAGTTGGATCAGAAACTGATTGATCGCAAATTGCCGACAGACAGGAATTGGGTTCCCCGCATGAGGGAGCTGACGCATCAGCTTTTTAAAGGTTCATTGGGAATTGCGGCAGAGACGGTTCA
>JBGSKR010000244.1:0-3764 GCA_041741135.1 Mariniblastus sp. | reverse complement strand
CGCGAGTGCATCGATTCCACTGGCGAGTAAATCTTCGATGATCTGTTTTTGTTTCGTCGCAGTGGCTTCGCTAGGGAATCTCACGTCAACGTTGACATCAAAGTCTTCTGCCGCATCTTCGCAACCGATTTTGGCAATGTTCCAGAAACTGGCGATCTGGTTCGTGACGAAAGCGATCGTTGGTTTGTCACTCGGCGAGGGTTCGTTCGCTAACCCGAATTTCGCATCGAGTGCGACGACCAAGCCGATAAACAGGCCACAATAAATCACGGCTGAAACTCGTTTGGGGATCATCGTCGAACGATTCCTGTGAGCGGAAACTAAAGTCAATGGATTCATGAGCAGTTTCTTTCGTGATTTCATGGAAGACAGGTTTGACTCGCCCAAGAAGTGACCGACTTCGAGAATGAACGCGGAAGCGCTAATCACGGAATCGTCACCACTGAATAACGTTTTAGCGTAAACGAGTCCGCCTAGTATAGCAACTACGAAAAAATAAGTGCAACAACTTTTCTGCAGCTGTTGTTACGGACCGGCGAAAGCCGCGCTCGGGCGAGCGTAGCGACAAGCGGCGGCAATATTCGGCAAGTCGTTGCTTATTCGAACAACTCGAAGATGCCTTCGATTTCCACCACAGCACCAAGCGGCAATGAATTAACGCCAACGGCACTGCGAGCGCCAACACCCGCTTGCTCTCCGAAGACCGCTTTCATGACTTCGCTACAGCCATTGATGACGGCAGGCTGTTGGATGAAATCGTCTGCGCAATTGACCATTCCAAACAACTTGACGACTTGTTTGATTCGGTCGAGACTGCCGAGATGGTTCTTCAAAGTAGAAAGCAACGTTAAGCCGCTTTGTCGGGCAGCGGTATTTCCGAACTCCACGTCAACATCGCGACCAACGCAACCTTTCGCCATGCTTCCATCCAGACTCATTGGCAAATGCCCGGCCGTGTAACAAATATTCCCAACAACAATCGCTGGCAGATAGACGCCCAATGCTTTTGGTCCTGGGGGCAGTTCCCAGCCAAGTTCTTTTAATCGTTGCTCAGCACTCATGTTTTATTCGCTTTCTTGGGTTGATAATTTGTGTGTAACGGCAGTCGCTAAACTTTCGCCGAACTGGCAGAAACTAAACTTCAAACCAGCCCGCAGATAAAACGTAACCGTTCACAGTGATCTCGAGAAAGGTCGCGGATCGACGAAGTTCGTAGCCGAAGTCGTGAGACTTCGGTTCTATCTGTTTGGTAAACTTCCGAACTCTCACGAGTCCGGCTACAATCCGTGAACGGTTACGATTGAACCTTGCTCAATCTAACGGATGGCATTGATCCGGGGAAGCCTTTACCAGATCGTGAGTTCAATTTACTATCATGCGCTTTGTTCCTGCTCCATTTTACCTCCAGAATTTCCCTATGGCTGTTTTGTTTCAAATTCGTAACGCTTACAAGAGCTATGGCGATCAGATCTTGCTCGACGACGCCGAAGCGACCATCACTGACGACGCGAAGATCGGTTTCGTCGGTCGCAATGGTGCCGGAAAATCTACGTTGCTACGAATTCTGCTGGGCGAAGAAGAACTCGACGCAGGTGAAGTCATCGCCCATCCGCGTTTGCGAGTCGGCTATTTGCGGCAGCACGATTTGTTCCTGCCGGGCGAATCGGCGATGGATTTTCTGATGCGGGACAGCGGACAACCCGATTGGAAGTGTGGTGAAGTCGCAGCCGAGTTCGAAATCAAAGGAGACTATCTGTACGGTCCGGTGGCGGCACTGTCGGGTGGCTGGCAAACGCGAGTCAAATTGGCTGCGCTGCTATTGCATGAACCGAATCTGCTGCTCTTAGACGAACCGACGAACTTTTTGGATCTTCGTACCCAAATTTTGCTGGAACATTTTCTGCGGCATTTTCGAGAAGCGTGCTTGATCGTTTCTCATGACCGATTTTTTCTGTCGGCGACTTGCGACCACACTCTCGATCTCTCCCGAGGAAAATTGACAACTTATCCGGGCAAGATCGAAAAATTTCTGGAGTATCAACAGGAACGTCGCGAGCAAGCCGAACGAGAAAATGTTGCCACAATAGCCAAAGCAAAGCAGCTCGAAAGATTCATCGCCAAAAACAAAGCCGGTGCGAACACGGCCAGCCAAGCTCGCTCAAAGCAAAAACAGCTTGACCGTTTGCAGCTAAACGAAATCGCCGCCAACGAAAAAACAGCTTACATTCAGGCGCCGGTTGTCACGCCTCGTCAAGGTACAGTGCTGCGTTGCAATCGACTTTCAATTGGATACCCCGACTATCGCGTCGCCAGCGACATCAACGTCGAGATCGAGCATCAACAGCGCGCCGCGATTGTCGGAGACAACGGTCAAGGCAAAACGACGTTGCTGCGAACCATCGTCGGATCGCTAAAACCGCTTGAGGGAGAAATTCGCTGGGGTCATGGCACCGAAATTGGTGTCTACGCCCAACATGTTTATTCGTCGCTACCAAAAAACGACACGGTGCTAAATTATCTTGAGTATCAGGCCATCCCCGGCACGACGGACCAGCAAGTCTTGGCGGTGGCTGGTTCGTTGTTGTTCCGTGATGAGCATGTTCGCAAAAAGATTTCGGTGTTGTCCGGCGGCGAGCGAGCTCGGCTGTGCATGGCCGGTTTGCTGCTGGGAAACTACAACGTGCTGGTAATGGATGAACCAGGAAACCACCTCGATGTCGAAACGGTCGAGGCGCTTGCCGAGGCGTTGTTGCGATACCAAGGCACGGTGATCTTCACCAGCCACGATCGCCATTTCATGAAACGAGTCGCGACCTCGATCATCGAAGTCCGCGAAGGCTCCGCGAAGAATTATATCGGGGACTACGACGCTTATTTGTATCAGATGAACAAAGAGATCGACGACGGCGAACGCGCGCTCAACGCTGGCAAAGCCGCGACGCCTCCGCCGCCAGGAAAATCGGGCGTCGCTAAACCTGCCGCTGCGCCAAACGATGATCGCAAGCTTCAGAAAATGGTCAAAGCGATTGAGCGCAAGATTGCCAAACTGGATGATGAACGAAAGCTGCTAAACGAGAAATTGCTGACTGAAACCGATCCCACGGAAGCCATGAAACTGCACATGAAGATCGCCGAGATTAGTGAAGAGTTGACGGGAGCAGAAGAGGAGTGGCTGGAGCTAAGCCAGTAAGCAGCGTGGCAGCAAAAACTGTAGTAGCTACGCTTGCCAGAGCGTGGTTTCCTACAAAACGCTTGCTGCTAACCGACGCGAACCAATTGCTTGCCGAGGTTGTCTCCGTCGAACAAACCGATGAAAGCCGATGGTGAATTTTCCAATCCGTCGGCGATGGTTTCTTCCCACACAATCTTCTCGGCTTTGATTAGCGAAGCCATATCCGCGATGAATTCCGCTTGCGCATCGAGGTGATCGCGGACGATGAAGCCCTCCATGCGAATGCGTTTACCGATCACTTTGAAAAGGTTTCGCGGAGCGGCCGGCGGCTCGGTCGCATTGTAAGTTGAAATCATGCCGCATTCGACGCAACATCCAAAATCGTTCATGACTTCGAGGGCCGCCTCGAGATGATCGCCGCCCACGTTGTCAAAATAGACGTCGATGCCGTCCGGTGCATGATTGGCAAGTTCACCGGCGAGGTCTCGTGTTTCTTTGTAGTTAATGCAAGCATCAATGTCAGCTTTGTTGATCAGCCAGTCGATCTTCGATTGCTTGCCAGCACTACCGATCACCTTGCAGTCTTTGGCTT
>JBGSKR010000243.1:0-6165 GCA_041741135.1 Mariniblastus sp. | reverse complement strand
GGTCACGTTTGCACGACAACTATTGGGAATCAAAGTCGGCGAGATTGCGGAAGTCAGTGGTGTCCAGGTCGCAATCTTGATGGCAATTGTGGCGCTCGGCAGTTTGGTTTTTACTGGTATTGGTGTGCTGATCGTAAAAATTCGGTTCCCACAGTGGTCGATGTTTGGAGAACTGCGAGATCGGTATCGATGCAGCATACGAATTGCCGTGATGGCTTTTTGCATGATCATTCCGCCGATCTTGCTACTTCAGTGGATGCTTTCCTTGTTGGTACCCTATGAACATTCGACGCTGGATGCACTAAAAGACAATCCGTCGCTGATGCCGCTGATGGCAGTCTGGTTCTCGGCGGTGTTGGCCGCTCCGATTTATGAAGAAGTTTTTTTTCGAGGAATTCTTCAAAGCTGGCTGCAACGCTTTGACGGTCGGCATAGTCCTTCACTTGATACTGCGATTGCTGGTGGTTGGTTGAGTGCTGATGCGGCTGATGAAACGATCTCTCGAAATAGCTCAGATACGAATGAGTTCGAAGCTTCGGACTTGACCGTAAACGTGACGACTTCGGAGCAGCAGACTTCGAATTCCCCTGCTGCTTCATCTCAGGCCCCGATCGCTGCCAGCGAATCGGAGCAGGTACTGCAACGTTTAAGGCGTACGACGTCAGTTGATATCAGGGCGAACGTCACACCAACAAAAAATTGGTTACCAATTTTTTTAAGCGCATTGCTGTTTGCGGCCGTGCATATTGGGCAAGGTTTCGCGCCGGTTCCGCTATTTTTTTTCGGATTGGCGTTGGGATATTTGTTCCGACAAACCGGCAGTATTTTGCCTTGCATTTTTCTGCACATGGCTTTGAATGGTTTTAGTATGTTCTGGTTTACGTTGCATGTGTTTGTCGAGACGCCATGATGACTGTCTGCTTGATTGGAACAATTTCGCGAGTTCAGTATCTGTTTTTCCAAACCTTGAGGATGAAATTCGAGGCAAATTCGTTTACACTCTCTCCTCAAAACGTTTTATTCAATTAGCGAGATACAAGATGGATTTCGGCTTTGGTATTGTAGGCTGCGGGATGATATCCCATTTTCATTGCAAAGCGATTGCGGAAATTGCGGGAGCCTCGTTTGTCGGCTGCACCAGTTCTCGGTTGGAGTCAGCACAACGTTTGGTCGAAAGCTACGGCGGCACTGCTTACCAAACGCTTGACCAAATGCTTGCCGACCCACGGATTAACATTGTGACGATTTGTACACCCAGTGGCGCACATCTTGAACCAGCGCTGGCTGCTGCAACCGCTGGCAAACATGTGATCATCGAAAAACCGCTGGAGATCACCTTAGCGCGATGCGATGCGATCATAAAAGCGTGTTCGGACCAAGGCGTTGTGCTTTCAGCCGTGCTGCCGTCGCGGTTTCAAGCCGCCAGCCGGACACTCAAAGCGGCTGTCGATTCCGGAAAGTTCGGACGGCTTGCGTTGGGTGACGCTTATGTCAAATGGTTCCGCACACAAGAGTACTACGACAGTGGACAATGGCGCGGAACTTGGGCACTTGATGGCGGCGGTGCGTTAATGTACCAAGCGATTCATAGCGTTGATCTGCTGACTTGGTTGATGGGACCAGTTGCTGAGGTAAGTGCCAAAACGGCAACGCTGGCGCACGAGCGAATCGAGGTTGAGGACGTGGTCACGGCTTCATTGCGATTTCAAAACGGAGCTCTCGGTGTAATCGAAGCCACCACAGCATCGTTTCCGGGAGCGCTGAAGAAGATCGAAATTCATGGCACGAAGGGTTCAGCGATCCTTGAAGAAGAGGACATTAAAAGTTGGCAGTTTGCTGAGATGACGGAGAGTGACCAAAAAATCGCAAGCAAATTTGCTAATCGCACTCAGACCGGCGGAGGCGCGGGTGATCCAAGGGCGATTGGGCACGCGGCTCATGCGGCTCAATTTCGCGATGTGATCCAGGCGATTGAAACAGGCGCCGCGCCATTTATTGACGGTGCTGAGGGACGGCGAAGCGTGGAGATTATTCTGGCGATCTACCAAGCTGCCGAGACTGGAACGACGGTCACGTTGCCGCTAAGCGAGGATCCAATATTGAAAGCTAGAACTCGATGACTGATCCAATGCCACTTCCCCATGCCACACTTGCCCAAATCAAGTCTGCGATTCCTCATCGACCACCGATGTTGTTGCTCGACGAAATCGTTTCGCAATCCGCCGATGAGATTATTTGCCGCAAGACGTTCCACGCCGATGAATTTTTTTTCCAAGGTCACTATCCGGATCAACCACTGGTTCCTGGTGTGATCCTTTGCGAATGTGGTGCCCAAGCGGCTGCCGTACTATTGGCATCGCTGATTGACAATATCGAAGGCGTGCCAGTGTTGACTCGGATGAATGATGTCAAATTCAAAGTCATGGTACGGCCCGGTGATACCATTGAGGTACAGGTAAAACTTGATGAAATGGTATCGAATGCCTATTTTTTGACGGCTCAAATTAAGGTTGCTGGTACATTGGCCGCACGACTTTCATTGGCTTGTACGATTGCCTCGTTCCCGAATACCAACCCGACCACCCAAGAAATTCACCGATAGTTAGCCCATGGATTTTCTACAACTCAACAATAAATCGATCGTTGTGTTTGGGGTCGCTAACAAGAAAAGTGTTGCTTGGCTGATCGGACAAACGTTGGAGTCGCAGGGTGCGAAAGTGATCTATGTCGTTCGGAGCCCTGAACGAAAAGAGTCGTTGGCCAAGTTGATGGGCGAGCGAACCGTCTACATTTGCGATGTCGAGTTTGAGGATCAGATTAAGGCCGTTGCCGAACAAATTGGAGTAGCCCACGGACCGATCCATGGACTGGTGCATTCGATCGCGTTTGCGGCCTATGATGAATCCGGGATCAAGCCGTTTCATGAAACGGGCAAGCAACAGTTGCTGAGAACGATGGATATTTCGTGTTACTCCTTGATTGCGATTGCCAATGCGTTCAAGGAGTTGCTAGTCGACGATGCTTCGGTGATCACAGTTTCCATTTCAACGACCTCAATGGCTAGCGAAAGTTATGGTTTTATGGCTCCGGTGAAGGCAGCGCTTGATAGTTCGTTAGCATTTCTAGCAAAGAGTTTCAGTCGGTTTTCGAAAATTCGATTCAATGCGGTTGCTCCTGGATTGTTAAAGACTTCGGCGTCGGCAGGCATTCCAGGATATGTGGATGCTTATCTTTATGCAGAACAAGTTATTCCTCGGGGGTCGGCAGTCACAACTCAAGAGGTGGCCAACGCAGCGTGTTTTTTGCTTAGCCCCCGTTCTTCGGGCATCAATGCTCAGCAAATTGTGATTGATGCGGCCATGTCGATTAATTACTTTGATCAAAAGATAATCGCAAAAGCAATGAAACCAGATTGATTTGATTTTCAACGTTTGGTTTTGGAGCGACGGTTTGGTTCGCCTGCTGATACCTCCGTGGTTATAATTTAAAGGTGTTCTCTTCACCGCTTCTTCGAGTACCTATTTTCAGCCGTGCGTCATGGGAATTCGCTTTCTTTGCCCCCATTGCGACAGTCGCCTTAATGTCAAAGTGGCTCAAGCCGGTTTGCGTGGCGATTGTCCACGATGTCAGCAGTTGATTGCTGTGCCTTTCGAATCGAACCTGGCGGATTTCAGTTCCAATAAATCTTTAGAGTTGGCTGGTGACGGCGAACACGCAGCTGCGATTTCAAGTGCGAGCTCTCGTTCCGAATCCCGTTTAATCTTGGAGGTTGAAAATCAAGTTACGGAAACCGGTTTTAACGAACCATTTGTTAGAGAATCGGATTTTGTTTTTGGTTCGACCAAATTACCCGAGGTCGAGTCAGCTTTAACATCCCAGTTTCAATTTAAACATTCGCCTGACCACGAGCAATTTCTTTTGGAGAAGCCGGCAGTTTCAATAAATTTAGGAAAAATCGATCCCATTGCCGAAGCTCCCGAAAAAGTTTGGTATTTCCGTAGTCGCGAACTCGGAGAGAAAGGTCCGCTCAAAGCCCGCCAAATGCAGGAATGCATTGATTGTGGCGAGGTCTCTTTCGGCTGCGTTGTTTGGCGAGAAGACTGGGAAGATTGGCAACTGGCAGAAAGAGTGTTCCCTCCTCTGGTAGCGATTGAGAATCGCCGCGTAAATCTAGATCGCTTTCATGGCCATTCAGAATTTCACATTGGCCAACGACGGCAAAAGAAATGGGAGATATTTGCGATCTCCGTCGGCTTGTTGATTGTTGTTGGGTTACTGTATCTAATCGTGATTCTACTGGCGTAGTTCCTTGCCTACAAAAAGCAGACTAGCCGAAAGCGGATGACCTAATCTCCGAGTAAGCATTTCGGGTATTCGTTTAAATCAGTAATGAGAGACACGGAAACGTTGCCGAAACAAAGATGCATTGGTTGACCAACGGATGAGATGCGTGAATTCGATCAAACATAATAGCAATCAAGAAATGAATTGCAGGAGTCACCACATGAACTTAAATAAAAGCGTTTTTTCTACATGGATGATTGCGTCAACTGTTTGTGTGACTGCCTCCATGTTGATTCCAAGTATCACTAAGGGCTTCGCACAGTTGCCTGCTGGCTCGGAAACTGTGCCTTCCCAACAAAAAGACGCGACTCTCGAAGCTGCTAAGCAACCGACCGCCACACCCGATTCGATCACCGTCAAAGTCGCCGAAGGTAAGATTCAATTTTCGGCTTCGGGAAGCTGGAGCACAATCGCTCCACAAAGTCGCTTGTTAGAAGCCGAATTGAAAATTCCTGCAGTTGAAGGCGACGAGCAAGACGGGAGACTGACCATCATGGGAGCCGGCGGAACTGTGGCTGCGAATATTGATCGTTGGAAATCTCAATTCATTACTTCCAGTCCCGAACACTCAGAAGAAACAGAGAATCAAGAAGAGCCTTGGAAAACAGATGAGAAAACAATCGCCGGTCAAATCGTCACTTTTGTAGATATGTCTGGCACTTTCATTGATGCGCCCGGTGGTCCTTTCAGTGGTCAACCCCAAATCGAACGGAAAAACTATCGCATGTTGGCAGCCATCATTCAAACAAAGAAAAATGGAAACTATTTTGTGAAGTTTTACGGCCCAACCGCCACAATTAAACAAAACGCTGCAGCGTTTAAATCCATGATCGAAAGCCTTCAAATCGCTGAGTGAACGATTGGAAGCGGAAGTCTCTCCTTGGGTTTGATGGGCCCAGACCGAGGGCGCAGGGGCTTGTTTGACTCGCGGGTTTTCTGGTTCGATTGGCCGCAAACTTAGCTCTGCCACGGTTTCAGTAATTGCAGTGGAACCTATGACTGCTAGCCATGACGTTAAAATGGTTTGTCTGGGGGCCATCAACTCGGCTTCAAAATAGCCAGCTTCTTTGCCAGCCCAAACTGCAAACTAGCTAGTTGGATATGATTCGCTCCTCAAAGTTTGCAAATATGAAACGGCTAGCTTTGGTTTTGCCAGCACATCTTTCGGTTTCATGCAGAGTCCGATTTTCCAAATCAGTGCTGGGCTAACTTTCCTTGCCCTAATTTTCACTAAAAATCGAATTATCCGAATCTTCGTTAAATTCGGCACAGCTTAATGGGCGATCTATGGTGTGAGGCGAAGGAGCGCAGAAATTCGGTTTGCGGCCGTTGCTGCCTTATTCGTTCGTCGAATTCCTGTCTATTCGTCGAAATTCAAATCAGGGAAGTCCAATGCTCGAAGATTATCGCGACTGCCAATCAAACGAATTTAAGATTGCCGAAAGGTTCATCACATCGAAACTCATGGTTCCAGCGAGGTCGGGAGCTTTACGTCTTGTAGGACTCGTTATTGCTGCCTCGGTAATGTTGAACTTGACCGGTTGCAACATCCGAAATTTGGCCGTTCGCGACGCAATTCTCGTCAGTTACCGAGACGCCGTTTGGGCCAAACGGGCTTTTAATCTGCGCTATGGAAATTGCGAACGCCCCTACAGCGACCATTTCGAATCTGGTTTTTGTGCTGGGTATTCAGATACCTGCAACGGTGGTGATGGCTACGTTCCTGCTATGCCTCCTCCGGACTACCGAGGTTTCGAATATCAATCCGGTGAGGGCGTTCAATGTGTGAACGCTTGGTTCGAGGGCTACCCCGCAGGAGTT
>JBGSKR010000242.1:0-5094 GCA_041741135.1 Mariniblastus sp. | reverse complement strand
GCATCGATGAAGAGGATCTCGCCTTTGCGTGGGTGTCCATTCTTTCGAGCGCGATTGAGGAACCATAACGCAGCCGGTATCTGCGTATTGAGAAACAGCTTGGCGGGCAAATTGACGATGCAGTCGATCAAATTGCCATCCTGGATCATGTTCTTGCGTATGTCGCCTTCACCACTGGTCTTACTGGTCGCCGCCCGTTCTTAACGTTCTTCTATTGTTGCGAGGCGACATTGGCGACGCTATCATTCAGCCGCTTGGGGGATTTCGAGCACCTTCGCAGAGGTTTGGTGTCACGTTTGAGGCTTGTGTGTCTGTTTGATGATCGGGGCATGAATTTTGGACGACAAGAATCGAACTGACAACGAATCGCAAGCACTTTCTTCCAATGAGATGGAGGTTTTGTGGAACCTTTTCAACGGAATCCGCGGTGCATGGGGTAGCGACGCGTGTCGCACCGAAGACATGGCGAGCCAATGGCGAGAATTCATCCAACTCAAGGTCGTAGGCTCCCCATCCTATTTTGAGCATTACCGGTCGGCGTGTGAGCTTCTAAGTGAACTGCGCCAGACACACGGCGACCGACTCTATCAGTACCTCTTCTTCGACGGTGAACTCCATCGTCATCCCGATGCTCGACTGGTGGAATTTAAACGCTACGTCGTCGACGAGTTCATTCGCGTATACGTCAGTCTAGGCGGCTTTCGCAGTTTCGGCGGCAAAAACTACACCGGCTTTGTTTCTGGATCGCGTTACCGATCGCAGCGCCCTTACCGCAGCTACGAGGGCACATGATGGCTAAGAGCAAGCTTGACTTTGACTACGTCATCATTGGATCGGGTGTTGCCGGGGCGATCGTTGCCAAGCGATTACTCGATCACGACGCCAGCGCTTCAATTGCGGTTGTCGAAGCTGGCAAACGCGTCCCACTCAAAGATCGACGCAAATGGTGGGACTTCGTATCCACGGCAGCAAATCCCTATGACGACTATCACGACTTGCCGATTGAATCCGAAAATCAATCGGTCGGAAAAGAGCCCTGGACGTTTCGAGAATCGAGATTGATGGGGCGTGGCGGCTCGACGGTCCACTGGGGCGGTTGGGCGTTGCGATTCAAAGAAGAAGACTTTGAAACATGCTCGCGTACCGGCCGCGGCGCCGATTGGCCGATCCGTTACCAAGACCTCGAATCGTACTACGATGAGGCCGAACGATGGCTCGGCGTCTCTGGTCAATCCCGCGATTCTAACGGCGTCGTATTTCCACCACGAAAAAGCGAATATCCGCTCGATCCCTTTCCCTTCGTGGAGGCAGATCGGCCGCTGATTCACGCGATGGAACGTCTCGGAATCGGCTACGGTCATATGCCGATCGCCCGTTTCCGCAAGTGCATGACCACCGGAACGTGTCGCTATTGCCCATTCGGAGCCCGCTTCACCGCAGCCTACTTGTTGGACGAGATCGAAGAAAACCCACGCTTCACAAACTTCACGTACTTTGAACAATCGCCCTGTGAGCAACTCCTCACGGACACAAAGAATCGAGTGCATGCCGCCGAGCTCAATTGCACTCGAACTGGCAAGCGTATCAAGATCGAGGGCAAAAACTTCATCGTCGCGTCAGGCGCCTACGAATCACCGAAGCTACTTCAGCGATCCGTCTCGACCGACTGGCCTAACGGAATTGGAAACGACCGCGACCTAGTCGGTCGGTTTCTTATCTCGCATCCGTTTCTGCATGTCCTTGCGGAGTTCCCCTCGAATGCGAATCGATGGAACCAAGAACTCGACTTCCCAACATTGATGTCGCGTCACTTCGATTCGCCCGAACAGCAGGCTTACGGCAAACTATTCCTGTTCAAAGACCGCGGTCGCCCCAGTATCGATCTCGCGAAGCTGATGATTCAAGGCAAGACCCGCGCGCAGATCGAACGAGCCTCGATGGGGCCGATGGAAATCGAATTACAAGGATTCATGGAAGAGTTTTCGATTTTTGAGAACCGTGTCAGCATTGGCACGAACACCAACCGCATCGGATTACCGCAAACGAATGTCGACTTCTCTCGCGAGTCTGACTTTTTAGATCGCGTTGCATCGCGACTAGAAATCATGAAACAGATCGTGAAAGATACCGGCGCCAAAATCACCAAAGCAGCCGTACGAACCCAGCGGGGCGATCACTCGGCGTCTACGTGCCGCATGGGCCACAGTCCCGCAACCAGCGTCGTCGATCCCGACTTACGAGTTCATGGCGTCAACAACCTATGGGTCTGCTCCAACGCCGTCTTCCCCAGCGGAGCCTGCGTCAACCCAACCCTCACCTTGTCTGCCCTCTCCCTGCGACTTTCCGACAAGCTGATTCGCGACGGAGGTGCCGCATGAGCGATCATCGCATTTCCGAACTCGTCCTTACCGATCCGGATGAACGTGATATTGATTGGCTCAAGCAAGCGTTGCAGTCGGCACTTGAACTTGAGCTCTTTACGATTCCGCCCTACCTGACCGCGTTCTGGTCAGTAAAGAATCACCGCGATCCCGTTGCGGTCGCCATTCGCGAGGTCCTTGTCGAGGAAATGCTGCACATGTCATTAGTGTGCAACATGCTCAAGTCGATTGGTGGCCAACCGCGCATCTTCCATCGCGATGTCGTTCCTCGTTACCCATCGCCAATGCCTGGTGGCGTCAAGCCTCTGCTGACGGTCTCGCTCGAAGGGCTATCGAAACAGGCTCTCGGAATCTTCATGAAGATCGAAGAGCCCGAGACGGACATTGCGCACATGGAGATGGTCCGAACAACCAAAAGCTATGCTCGCATCGGCGAGTTCTATGACGAAATCAAACTCGTCTTTGATACCCTCGACCCCGAGTTCAGCCGCGACGGTCAAATCGAAGCCTACTTCGGCGAATCACAATTACCTAACGGCAAGTACATTCCCAAGAACATTGGCTCCTTAGAAGACGTTGAAGCGGCCATCGACCTCATCAAGGATCAAGGCGAAGGGACATCTGAATCGATCAGTGACGCTGAAACGCGAGAGCTCGCGCACTACTATCGGTTCAAAGAGGTCGCTGTCGGACGAAAGCTAATTCGAACGGAGAATGATCGCTGGGTCCACCAAGGCCCCGAGGTCCATATGCCCGAGTGCTGGCCCGTCGCCGAAGTGCCTCCCGGCGGGTACGAACAAAAAAAAGTCCCGGCCGACACATGGGAAAAGATGGTCGATTTTGATATCGCCTACACCAAGATGCTCAAACAACTCGATATCGCTTGGTCAACCGGCAGCCACACCGCACTCAATCTCGCGATCGCATCGATGATGGCTGATCTGTCTCGGCTAGCGATCGAAATCATGCAAGTTCCTATCAAGGGCCAACCGTTCAACTACGGCCCTTGTTTCCGCTTCGTTGACAAGGAGTCAAGCTGATGGGATTCCACGTCGAAATCAACTCGATTCTGCGCAGCGACGAGCACGTGGATTTGAAGGTTGGCGAAACCCGTTCGTTTCGCAAATCCGGAAGCCGCGTGTTCTTCGACGACATTCCGATTTGGTTGACACGATCCGATTGGACAGCCCTCGCGGAGATTCAAGTCGTTTCGCAGTCCAGAACGAAGAGCGAAGTCAAAGGCGAGTTCCAAGTCTTGCACCTGTACAGTGGTGAAGAGCAGCAACAAGTCACCGAGATGTTTCGCCGCATGTACGCCGATGGCGGACATCCATTCATCTACATCCTGATGTCACCCACGACGCTGCGAGATTCGCTTCGCAAAGGCATTTACGCCCCCGATTCGCTTGGCACCGAAAAGTTCATTCACGCCTCGCCCGTCAATCAGCTCACTCGATTAGCCAACAAGTATTACCTCGACAACGACACCGTCCATATCGCCGTCGTTCGCAAAAGTCGCATCGTCGCACCTGTAAAATGGGAGCCCGCAACCGGCGGTTTGTACCCACACATCTACGGCGAGTTGAACATGGATGCAAGCGAACAAACCCTAACCTTCTGCAAGAACGATGAAGGCATATTTGACATCCAGATCTAACGTTTAAACAAGCTTCCTTTTCGCAGTAAAGTCCCTCAACCTCAAAGGCCCAATCGATGGAAAAAACAATCACAAGCGAAGAACGTGTTCGTCGGCTCGCTGAATATATCAAGGCCATCAATGGCGATACGACGACCGAAGAACTTCTAGATTCAATTGGGGACGACGAAGGGCTGGAGGGTGTCCCGTCGAGGCGAGTCAAGCAGGCTACCGATGCCGCGGCGCGTGCGTTCCGCGGGCAAAAGCCAACGGAAGAGGGCCTTTACCATCTTGAAGCGATTGTTCACAAGAAAGGCCGCCCCTCGCACCTGATTCAAGACAACAAGTTCGACCCGTTCCCGGGCGAATTCAAGTATTTGACGGACGATCAAGCAGTGCGGAAACGGCTCGTATCGACGTTCCCCGCGATCGGCCGCATCGATATCACGGATCAGAACACTTACGGTGGAACCGGATTCGTCGTCGGCAAAAACCTTGTCATGACTAACCGCCACGTCGCTGAGCTTTTCACGACCGGAGTCGGCCGGCGTGTCACGATCCAACCCTGGGGTTCCGAAGTCGATTTTCGCGAAACGCCAAGCTCTGAAGAGGCCGACGGCTATGAGTTGACGAAGTGCGTGATGATCCATCCTTACTGGGATATGGCTCTCTTTGTAGCCGATCTGCCCGATATCAAGCCATTGACGCTTTCCGTCGACACTTACGCTGACCTCCTCCAGCGGAAGCAGGACGTCGTTGCGATCGGTTACCCCGCACGCGACCGACGCAATGGTTTAAGAGCACAAAAAGAGATTTTTGGCGAGGACTTTGAAGTCAAGCGAATCGCGCCTGGGAAAATCTCAAAGCGCAAACGCGATATTGGTTCAAAGTGGCTTTCAAACGCGGTCGACGCCACTGCCCACGACGCATCCACGCTCGGAGGAAACTCCGGTTCAGCCATTATCGATGTCAAGACAGGCACTGTCGCAGCCCTACACTTTGCCGGTCGCTACTTAATTGAAAACTATGGTGTGCCCGGTTATGAACTGGCGCGCGATCCTCGGATTGTGGACGCGG
>JBGSKR010000241.1:0-2614 GCA_041741135.1 Mariniblastus sp. | reverse complement strand
GATCACGTCTCGAGCACCCGCGACATAACCGATCGCCGTCGAACGTCCATGAATCTTATTCGCGTACCACCAAGTCTCCGGCGGCGTGCCGGTTGGGCCATCCAACTCATAGGCGATCGTCTGCGACTGCTCCGATTCGTTACGAATCTCAATATCCAGATCAAAATGAAACGTGTGAGAATCAAGAGTGGCAAACTCGGCTGCCGAAAGTTTCGGCATGCGGAATCGCTTAATCACCGTTAGCGGTCCGGCGACATTAAGCTTCTCAAGTGCTTCAGCAGGAATCTCATACCGGAATCCAAGCTCGCTTCCGAGGCGATCATCGTCATCGCTAACTTCTGCCGTCGGTTCAAGTGTCCATGCCCCCGAGCGCATACCCGAGTCGATATCAGGCCAGGCTTGATCCTTAAAAGCCGACGGCTTGAGCAGCGATAGCACGAATGACTCGGGATAAACATATTCCCGATCGATTCGGCGGGAATCGTTTTGCAACAGTTCAATCGGTTTATCGATCAGTTTGACAGATGCCTCGATCGTTTCGCTATCGCGTTTGATCTGCAACTGAGCAGTCGTTCGCGGCTTTGTTTTCTTCGCCAGTCTCGTCTCAAAGTCTTCGCTGGAGGTGATCGGTTCACCGTTTAACGAGACCAGAATGTCGCCGACCTTGATGCCGCCTTCTTGAGCGGGCGTGCCGTCGCCGACAACGCGGACTTTACAACCTGCCGGCGTGTCGATGCACTCAAGACAGCCCAAATAGCCGCCCTCATACTCCAAATCTCGATACTTGAGGCGGCCTTTCCAATTGCGGAAATTCAATTCGACACGTCGAATGGTGCCGCCTTTCAGATTCGCCGTGATTAGATAACGGTCGCCACTGTCAGCAGCGAGAGAACCAAACGTGACAAATTCGTCAGCAACTGCGGGTGTTGGATTAATCGGATCTTGATTGGCTGTTGACAATCCAAGCTTCGGATCGGATTTGACATCCGATTTATCAACAACAGCTTCCGTCGATCCGGATTCCTTGTCGAGCGGTTCTACTTTTTCAGGGTCTTCGCTAGAAGATTTTTTAGTCGGAAGCTCAGCGGAATCACCACTATCCGAATCCGATTTTAAATCGGCTTTTGAATCCGCCTTACCCGTGTCAGGCGATTCATCGTCAGACTTAGAGGCGGCTATCTTCTCGGCGGCCTCAGTCTGAGCCAAAGTCGCTGGCTCGGCATCCCCCACGACGTTGGGTTGGGGCGGATTGAACACGCCTTGCAAAATCACAGCGGCCATCATGACCAGCGAAGACAACATTACGAATGCGAAAGCACGACCATTCACAAATTCAAATTCCTGAAAATTAAGAAAAGTCCCATTGTCGGGACAACAGCATTTGTTGGAAAGGGGGATTCTTTGGAAAAAATCACGCCAGATTCGGAACAGGCTCTGAAATCTCGGCCAGCGTCACCCAAACCGACCAATCGCTGACTTCGATATCCGAATCGTAACAGATGCCAGGTTCCTCTTCCGCATTCACAACAACTTCACGCCCATCAGCACAGACAAAAATGTAGTCCAGTCCATCGGTGTCGATCCTCAACAATGGTCCAAGCGTGGGATGCTCGATGTTGGCAATTCTCGCGTAACGAACCGTGCAGTTTTTTTCCGAATCAAGCTGGTTAAAGAAGACGAAATCGCAACTGTCAGCAGCTGGAAATGAGTAGCTGATCGAATCGGGTGGCGTCTGGAAAAACCAGAATTTCTGACGCTCGCCCACGACCAACGATTGATCCAGTTCGTACCAGCCCGGAGTCCAGATGGCGGTTTGTTCGGCTTGCTCGCTCATGATAAAAATCCAAAAGTTGTCAACGACCTAAGACTTGCAGCGATGGAACGACTCATCGATTCCCAACGGACCGACGCTCGCCAGCGCGTAGATCACTCAGATGATAACACATTTCCGCCACCAGGGTTACAAAATGTCGATGCCGCGTTTTCGCAACTCGGCCGCCAAGCCCAGTGTGGATTCAAATAGTACCGCATCGATACCGGCGGCAACTGCACCGGCTACGTTCTCTGGCCTGTCGTCGCAAAAGAAAATCTGTTCCGCCGGCACGTGGGCTCGATCGATCGCCGAATTATAAAACTCCCGATCAGGCTTCATGGCTCCCACTTCGAAACTAAGAATGCGAACGGGAAAACATTGGGTGACAAGTGGATAGCGATCGACAATAAATTGCCAATGGCACTCGCAAGTGTTAGACAGAATTCCAATCGGGAATTGCAAACTTAACAAACCACTAATCAGCGGCATGATGGTCTGGTTGAGTTCGAAGATATCGCTGAAGGCTGCCAGCAGATCGCCGCAAGCAGAATTCGTCTTTGTTCGTTCGGAAAATTCTTGATGGAATCGAACGGAATCGATATGGCCTGTTTCGTAGCGTGTTTGCAAATCGCTACCGCCGCCAATGTCGCCATTTGCTTTCACATTTCGACTCTCGTTGGCAGAGCTTTCACTGCTGGTGCTCGCACTATCAAGAATTGTCCGCTGCACTTGATCGGGTGTGAGTCCGGTAACAGCCGCCATTTGCCACCACGCTCGCTCATGGCTGAAGTTCAGCAGAAC
>JBGSKR010000240.1:0-4384 GCA_041741135.1 Mariniblastus sp. | reverse complement strand
CCCAAACATCGAACGGCCAATCCAGGACCCGGAAACGGATGCCGCCAAACGAGATTCTCGGGCAACCCCAACTCGATACCGAGCCGACGAACTTCATCTTTAAAAAGATCACGAAGTGGTTCGATCAACTCAAAACCTAACTCCTCGGGAAGGCCTCCAACATTGTGATGCAGCTTGATTGTGGCCGCCGGGCCGTCGGGAGCCGCACCACTTTCAATTACGTCGGGGTACAAGGTTCCTTGCGCGAGGAATTTTGCATTCTCGATTTTTTCGGCTTCAGCCTTAAAGCAATCGATGAACACATGTCCGATGCGTTTTCGTTTTTCTTGCGGATCGGTGATGCCAGCCAACGCTTCGAGAAATCGCGCTTGGCCCTGCACGACATGCAAATCGGTTTTGAAGTGTTCGGTAAACTCTTTGACCACCATACTCGCTTCGCTGCCTCGTAGTAAACCATTGTCGACCAGAATGCAAGAAAGCTGCGGCCCAATCGCTTTGTAGAGCAAGGCAGCCACGACCGACGAATCGACGCCACCCGACAAACCGCAGATTACTCGCGCATCGCCGACTTGAGCACGAATCCGCTCGATCGCTTCGGTGGCAAAATTAGAAAGCTTCCACTGCCCAGAGCAATGACAGACTTTGTAGAGGAAATTTTTCAGCAGTGTTGAGCCGTGCGGCGAGTGCGTGACTTCCGGATGAAACTGCAAGCCATAAATGGGAAGCGTTTTGTGCTTGACGGCCGCGAGAGGACAAGTCTCCGTGTGCGCGAGCGGTTCGAATTGATCGCTTACTTGTTGGACTTGATCGCCATGGCTCATCCAGACTTCGGAGTGGGTTGGATAGTCATCGAAGAGTGGGTCGCTACCCGTAACGATGCAAGTCGCTCGTCCGTATTCTCGAGTGTGCGTGCTATCGACTTTACCGCCAAGATGCGTACATGCGAGTTGCATTCCGTAGCAAATACCCAGTACCGGAATGCCCATCTCAAAAATTCCGGGAGCGCACTTGGGAGCATTGTTGGCATAAACGCTGTTCGGGCCGCCGGACAAGATCAATCCGCACGGATTGTGTTTCGCAATCTGTTCCGGAGTAATATCGTGTCGGACGATTTCGCAGTAGACGTGTTGTTCCCGCACCCGACGAGCGATCAACTGGGCGTACTGGGATCCGAAATCCAGCACGAGGATGCGTTCGGAAGTCACTTGGTCGGCAATTGCCGGTTTGCTCTCAGCCACAACAGTCATTCTGAAACGCTCGTTAGTTGGAAAATGGGAAGCAAGGATTATACGGATTTTTAAATAATCTTCTAGCGTTCAAGCCTCTTTGCTCAACCGACTGTGGCATTGTGAAAACGGAAAAACGTTCGTATCGTGTTAAAACTTTCCCCATCGTTAATCTCAATAAATAAGTCTTGCTCTTTGTTCCCATCCGTTCTCCCCCACGCATTCCATGAAAATTCTGATTACCAACGATGATGGTGTTCACGCTCAAGGCATCATTCAACTCGCCAATCGCGTTCGCCAGTTTGCTGACGAGGTATTCGTGGTTGCGCCGGCGGTTGAGCAAAGCGGAGTCAGCCAAGCCATCACTTTTTTGTCGCCACTTTTTCCGGTGAAGCTAGGAGGTGAAAAGGATTCTCAAGACAATCACATTCCTGGCTACTCAGTCAACGGAACGCCCGTCGATTGTGTCAAATTGGCCGTCACGGAGCTTTGTCCGTGGAAGCCCGATTTGATTCTGAGTGGTATCAACGCGGGTCTCAACGCCGGAGTCAATGTTTGCTATTCGGGAACGGTTGGAGCTGCGTTGGCCGCCTCCACGTTCGGCATTCTGTCGATGGCGATCAGCGTCGAGTACCAGCAATCGATTGACTTTCACCGTGCCGCCGAAATTGCCAGCCCGATCATCGAACGTTTCAGTCGAATGACTCATCCGCCGCGTACGGTCATCAACATCAACATTCCGACGATTGCACTCGCAGGTAATGCGGAGATTGCCCTCGTGCCCGTCGAAACGAATCCGATGGGGTATGCGTTTACTCAGGGAAACGATCCAAAGGGACGCAATTATTTCTGGTCGACCAATGATCCGCCGCCCAAGCTTTCGTCGATTGAATCGGATTGTGTGGCTCTTCGTGCGGGTAAAATCACAGTCTCCGCGTTGACTTACGATATGAACTCACCGACGGCCCTCGCCGGTTTGCAAGCTGCAACCGGACGTTAGCGCGCCTGCGGCAAATAGAAACACTTACAGGAACCGCCCCCATGCCTAGCCTTTTGCGAATTGGAATCGTGACGGTTTCGGATCGAGCCAGCTCTGGTGAGTATGAAGATCGTGGCGGCCCAGCGATTAAAGCTTACCTTGACGAGACCTTGCTCGGATCTTGGGAATCGATTTCGCGAGTGGTCGCCGATGATGCCGAAACGATTTCGCGAACCTTGATTGAACTTAGCGACGCAGAACGCTGCACCCTGATTGTGACCACTGGCGGCACAGGGCCAGCATGGCGTGATGTGACTCCCGAAGCGACTGAGGCCGTGTGCAACAAAATGATGCCGGGGTTTGGCGAATTGATGCGAGCCGTTTCATTGAAGGCAGTTCCCACCGCGATTTTGTCGCGTCAAACGGCGGGGATTCGCAGCATCGAGCATCATGGATGTCTGATTGTCAATCTTCCGGGTAACCCCAAATCAATCGCCGAATGTCTTGATGCCGTCTTTCCAGCGATTCCGTATTGCTGCGATTTGATCGGCGGTCAGCGAATTGAAACCGACTCCAATCGTTGCCTCGCGTTTCGACCCCAGCGATAGATTTGATACATTGACCCTGGAGCTGAGGTCACTTCCATTTTGAAGGTCGAAATTTAGCCTCAGATTTACTCTTGCGACCGCGACCGCTACTGCTGGCTTTTCCCAAAATGAAGCTGCGATAGAGGTATCGGGGACTGAGCATGTCGACACTCATCAGTCGGCGGTGTCCGCAGCATTGACATTGAAACGGGCCGAACAGTTTGATGACACCAAATGTTAAACCAGACAAAAACGAGTAATACCAGAAATGCTGTTTCCAAAGTGAATGGCCTTCTTGGCGATTGCAACTGAAACAATAAATTCTTTTTCGTTTTCGACGAATCTTATTCCCGTGTTCGTCGACATTGCCCAAGTCAAGATCGTCTGCCGATATTTGCGCGGAATCGGCGTACGGAATTTTCTGCTCTGCTTGTGAGAGTTCAGCAGAAGTTGCTGGTTCTGGGGGTTCGAGTCCGTCGTAAGGATCGTAGTTCATAAGAGTTGAAACTGACTGTGACGGAGCCGTCGGTTCGACAGGGAAGACTTGAGGGTGAAGCGATTGGACGGGCCATGTGGACGGACAGGAATGTCCATCCTACTCAAGCTAAATCAAATTTCGCAATACGGTTTGCAAAATGCCGCCATTGCGATAATAGTCCATTTCAACGGGCGTATCGATACGAACCACAGCATCAAACTCGACTTTTTTGCCACTTTTGTCGGTGGCAACCACTTTGGTCGTCGATCGAGGCTCAAGCTGATCACTGAGTTCGGTGAAATCGAACGTTTCGTGACCGGTCAAACCCAGCGATTTCCATGATTGCCCGTCGGCAAATTCGAGCGGCAAGATTCCCATCCCAACGAGATTGCTGCGGTGAATTCGTTCGAAACTGGTGGCAATGACGGCTTTGACGCCCAGCATCATGGTACCTTTAGCAGCCCAGTCGCGACTGCTACCGGTTCCGTATTCAGCTCCTGCTAATACGACCAAAGGTTTCCCATCGGCTTGATACTTCATCGATGCATCGTAGATCGACATGACTTCGCCGGTCGGCAAATAAGTCGTCACTCCGCCCTCGGTTCCGGGTGCAAGATGGTTTCGGATTCGAATGTTTGCAAACGTCCCGCGCACCATGACTCGATCGTTGCCACGACGTGAACCGTAGCTGTTAAAGTCACGCGGTTCGACTCCGTTGTCCTGCAAAAATCTTCCCGCAGGTGAATCTTTGGCGATCGATCCGGCGGGAGAAATGTGATCGGTCGTCACAGAATCCCCGAGCATCGCCAGACAGGTCGCTCCCGTGATGGTACGAATCGATTCAACCGTCGTCGTCATCTCGGCGAGAAACGGAGGCTGTTGAATGTAAGTGCTGTCTTCCGACCAATCGTACAAATCGCCTTCGCCCGTTTCGATCTTGTTCCAGACTTCGTTGGAATCAAAGGCGTTGGCATATTGTTTCTGAAACATGTCTGCCGTCACGTTGGCTTCGAGCACCGATTGGACTTCGGATTGCGACGGCCAGATGTCTTTCAACATGACCGGATGCCCATCGCTGCCAGTTCCCAGTGGCTCGGTCAATAGATCAATGTCA
>JBGSKR010000239.1:0-1961 GCA_041741135.1 Mariniblastus sp. | reverse complement strand
CGTGTCAATTGTCTCATGGATCACACTAATATCGTCCTCGATGAGTTGCTTGACCGTTGCATAATCGCCCCGCTGGGTCGCCCGAAAAATCATCGGTAGCGAGGCATCATCGTCAGAATCGAGATAATCAAAAGGCATTTCAGTTAAAGAAGGTTGAGTAAGATTGAGGGAGATTGTGGGACCGGAATCAAATGTGCGGGATTTTCCGGTTATGATACTCGCACGAGAAACAAGACTTTATTTAAGCAAAATTTTGGCTCGATGTCAAAGTATCAATGTCTAGTGGCGACTCGGAAGTATACTTTGACTATAATATGATTTTGTTCTTTATCAGCCATTCCGATCTCCCAAAATATTCGATTGCTTCTTGATTTAAGATTCCAACTTTGACCCTCCATAAGATTATGCCTACCGCAAAACTTCTAAAACCTGAGTTTTCCCCATCGATCAAAGCGACCGATCACTCAATTTGTTGCCTTGGCGCCGGATACGTCGGCGGGCCGACAATGGCCATGATTGCTAATCGGTGCCCTGACATTCCGGTTCACGTGGTGGATATTAATCAAGCGAGAATCGATGCTTGGAATTCTGATGTTCTGCCGGTTTACGAACCGGGATTGTTAGAGATCGTCAAAGAAGCTCGGGGCAAAAATCTCACATTCTCAACCGATGTTGCTGGAGCCATTCGGGATTCGAGTATTATTTTTATCTCGGTCAACACACCCACCAAGACTTTCGGAATCGGTAACGGTCGCGCCGCCAACCTTGAATTCGTAGAAAAATGCGCTCGGGTGATTGCAGAGCATTCCACAGGTCACAAAATCGTCGTCGAAAAATCAACGCTACCGGTGAGAACGGCCGAGGCGGTTCAGCGAATCCTCCGGTCCTCCGCCAATTCCGACGCCACTTTTGATATCCTCAGCAATCCCGAGTTTCTCGCTGAGGGAACCGCTGTCGAAGACTTGATCTCCCCTGACCGCGTGCTGATCGGTGGTGAATCCGCTACCGCGATTAATGTGCTGGCCAATATTTATGGCCAGTGGATACCTCAGGATCGCATTATCAGAACCAATTTGTGGAGCAGCGAACTGTCGAAATTAACTGCCAACGCGTTTCTGGCTCAACGCGTGTCATCCATCAATGCCATGTCAGCACTATGCGAAGTCACTGGTGCTGATGTAGACGAGGTCGCCAATGCGATTGGCACGGACTCTCGCATTGGACCGAAGTTTTTGAAATCTTCCGTAGGTTTCGGCGGTTCCTGTTTCCAGAAAGACATTTTGAACCTCGTTTATTTGTGTGAGCATTTTGGTTTGCCCGAGGTCGCCGAATACTGGGAGCAAGTTGTCAAGATTAACGACTATCAAAAGCGTCGTTTTTCTGAAAGCATTGTCAAAACCATGTTTAGCACGGTTTCGGACAAACGTATTGCTGTCTGGGGATTTGCATTCAAAAAGGACACCAACGACACCCGTGAATCGGCGGCGATTTATGTTTGCCGTGACTTGCTCAAGGAGCGTGCCCATTTAAGAATTTACGATCCCCGCGTCGAGCCTGAAAAAATCAAACGTGAGTTGTTGTCGCTGATGTCCACTACCGACGGAGAGATCAGCAATGAGAACAAACGATTGGTGGAGAACAATGTCGAAATTTGCAGTTCTGCCGAAGCCGCTGCGGATCAATCTCATGCGATTGCCGTGATGACAGAATGGGACGAATTCAAAAAAGTTGATTTTGCCGCCGTTTATAAATCTATGAAAAAACCGGCGTTCCTCTTTGATGGTCGCAACTTGCTTGATCGCCAACAGCTCCGGAAAATCGGATTCGAGGGTCATTCGATTGGTAAGCCGGCGGCAAATCGCTCCTACTGAAACGTTTCGCCTGCAGGGCAATCGATGTTTGAAGGAGAATACGACGCGAGCTTGAGAGCCTGATCGCCATAGAACTTGACGATTGCCAGT
>JBGSKR010000238.1:0-4018 GCA_041741135.1 Mariniblastus sp. | reverse complement strand
TCTGCAAGACGCTGGTGTAATTATCGCGAAAGCCTCGATCATTGTGTTCGGCGTAGGAAACGCCATATGGATATCGGGCCAGCAACAAATCCCAAGCGGAATAATTGTCGATGTTACAACCTTGATACGCTAACCCATCCCAACCGTAGTCACGAAGATCGATTCGCCACAGCACGCCGCTCTCATCAACACGATGCGGCGGCACAATCCGAGCTTCTTGGCTGAGGCTATTGCAGACTTTTGAAAGTGCGGCGTGATGAGCAATGTACTCATCGTTGTTGTAGCGCAAATAATTGTTGTAAACATTGTCCAGACGGAAATAACGAGCATAGACACGATCGGCTTCGTTCAAGTTTCGCAAATCCGCAAACGCCAGTGCCCAAACGTCCGGCGTGGGAATGAACGCACCGCGAGGTTGCTTACCGGGATACGGTGCACCAGCAGTGATCCAAGCACCCAAGATTTCACGATCAGCTTGAGTCATCGCGATGGCCTGATTTTTTCGGATGGCGCTTTTGGGAGGCATGACTTCGTCGACGACCTGCTCCCAAATCAGCGATTGTTCGGGATGGCCAGGCACAAGAATTTTTTCGGGGGACGCGATCATGCGATTGCGATCGGCGGGATCGAAATCGACACTGCCTTTGCCCGGATGGCATTTGCCACAATATTGATTGAGGACTCGCACACCCTCGACGGCCAGCGTTTCGTTATTCAGAACTTGCGGTTGGCCTTGCTGAGGAATGGCGCCAGGAAGTGAGCCTTGCTGGGGGATGGCGGCAGGCAACTGACCTGCTGGTGGAACAAAATTAGTTGGCGGGCCAATTTGTGGTGCCCCTGCTTGTGGTAAACCACCTGGAAGCTGGGGCTGTCCAGGAGCTTGGCCTTGCAGAGCCGTTGGAATTCCATTCGCGGGCGGGCCAAGGGGCGGGCCAAGTTGAGGCTGGCCGCCAGGAATCTCAGCCGCAGCAGCTTGGGGAGTCGTTGTTTGCGGAACTGTAGTTGGTGGAACTGTAGTTCCAGGAGCCTCCGCGGGAGAGGTTGAATTTGGGATGGGAGCGCCCGCAATGACCCATTGCTGGAAAATTTCAATCTCGGCGGCGGTAGGTTGCTCGGCCTTTTTGGGAGGCATTTCGCCATCGGAGATGCGTTGCCAAAAATACGAATCATCAAGTGAGCCAGCGGTGACGTAACCGTTGGGGTGCTCCGTCAAGCTTTTGTGATCGAGCACATTGAAGTCGTCGTCTCCCTTGGTAGCCTCTCCTCCATGACAGCTATAGCAGTATTTCTCTGCCAGTGCCGTGCCCTGGACAGCAATGGGATCGTCAGCGCGGGCTTCCGTGCAAGATGCAATCACAGACGTCGCGGTGATGACGAGAAGCAGGACCAGCGGACCACGGACGATCAATCGATGGCCAGTAATCAAAGCCGCCTTCATTGATCTAGTAATAGGAAAGAAAACATTCATCGGTAGCTGGTTCCCAGTGTCACGTTCGTGCAATATCAAAATTTAAGTAATGGTGGGCGGATGACTTGAGTGAGAACAAAATCGTTATCGCTACCCTCGAAACTGGAGGAGCAAAGAATCACTTCGCGATTTTTTCCATCGAATCGTTTGTTATTTTGACGCCTAATTTAGCAATTGCAACTAAATTCCAAAATTAATAATTCATGGCAAATCGCGGTAACACGTGCCTTTCCAGTTCAACACAGCTAAGGTTTATTCGCGTAAGTTTCGGTCAAATAGTGAATCAATACTGCAAATTCGCTTTCCGTGGCTTCCATGCCTTTCTCGGACATGCGAGCAACTAGATCTCGCACTTGGTCTACATCAGCCGGAGGATTCTTTTCAATTTTGCCGACATTATGACAATCGGTGCACTTAATCTCGAACAGAATTTTGGCTTGATCCGCCGCATAATTTGCAGGCGGATGATAAACAATCGGACTTGAAACCGAAGGCGTTGGCGATTCAATCAATGGTGATTGGGTAGTAGGCGATTCAATCGATGGAGATTGGGATGAGGGCGGTTCAATCGATGGCGGTTCAGTCGCGGGCGGTTCAGTAGTCTTGGAAGAGGGCGCGGGCGAATCAATCGCTGGCTTAGATTGAGCGATCGCTGCTTTCAGTGCGGCGGCTGAATCGGCTTTGTCTTTGACAATATTTCGTTGCTGCTCAACGCCACGCTGCAGGTCGGGAGTAATGGCAATCAAGTAAGCCGTAACTTGCCACTGTTGCTCTTGTGAAATGGGCGTAAAAATATCCGCCCGGCTGGCCATCGATTTTACCGTTTGATACCACTGCTTGGCCGTTTGAGGTTTGACCAGAACAGTTCGCAGATCATGACACGTTACGCACTGGTGGTTGAGAACTTTGCGTCCAAGTATCAATCCATTTGAAGTCGATAGTTGTGCTTTGAGAACTTCGTCGGCGAGACCGATATCCGTCAGATGACGATTGACTCGCGTCAAATTTTCCTGCAGTGCCACTCCTCCCGAGATCGCGGCTTGATTCAAGGCGTGCTCGCGAATCGAAAAAGGAACGGACAGACAAATCACGAGAGCCGTCAATAATAGCAATCCCGTTCCGAGTGCCGGGATTAGTGTTCCTTCTAGATGGCGAAAAAAACGAACAATCATCAGCTTGATGATCAAGATCGCGCCGATCAGAATCCCACATGTCAAATGCACGACTGTGCGAGCAGGCAACTCGATTTGATACATCCACAAGCGTGGAACCATCTGAATCATCAAGTAAACATATATGCCGATATAGATGTAGCCGAGCAATCGATGCACAAAGACCAGCGATTGCGGAGCGGAGCTTTGGTGTTTTTCCTTGTCGTAGGGATACCCCCACAAGTGATACATCAAGAACGTAGCCGCCATGCCGGAAAGTAAAAAGATAATGCCAAGGATCGCGTTCATGATTGCACTCTAGATTTTTTCGGGGCACGTCGATTGACCAGTGTACATACTGGTGCGCAGAGTGCAAAGCAATTTTTGGTTGGCGAACTTTGATGCGGCCCCACTACCGTGGTTCCGTGGTTCCTTGTCGCCGAGGGAACGGGAAACGCAGGCATCCACCCTCAGCTACCTGCGATCGCCAACATCCCTCTACGCCATAATCCAATTGGCGGCGGTTTGCCCACAGAGTTGAAGGGGGCAGATGACGTTGTCTACGCCAGCCTTAAGCATACGATTGGCGATTCGTTGATCTTCGGAACAGGCAACGATCTTAATTGCCTTGCCGAGGTCTCGACAAGTCATCGCAATCATCAAATTCTCAAAATCATCCGGCAGCGCGGCAACGATATTCTTCGCCGATAACACTCCCGCATCGAACAAAGCCAATTCATCGATGGCTGAAGCTTCGATGACGGGAATGCGAGGGAAGCGACGACGAATGCTCTCCAGATTCTTAGCGTTGTCGTCGACCAACACAACTGGCAAGTTTTTTTGCGAGAGCTCGTGAAGCACGGCGGTTGCCATCAATCCAGAGCCGCAAACAATCGTATGGTTTGTCAATGAAGCTGCCATTTTCTTCGCTTTCCTTTTCCGAAACGTCCCCGACATCTCGCCTTCGACCAACAAACTGGTCAGACTGGCAGTCCACATCGACAGCCCGGCAACCGAGATGAATATTAACGCGGTCGTGAACAATCTTCCCAACGGCGAGAGCGGATGGGTTTCTCCATAGCCAACCGTCGCAAGCGTGATCACGGACATATAAAAACTGTCGCCCACATTCCATTTTTCGATTGCCATATAGCCAAACGTGCCGAGCAAGAGTACTGCGGCGATGACGGAGCAACAGGCAAATAGCCGCCTTAGCAGAACATGATTCTCGAACATGGGATGACGTCAGTAGCTTTCCGTGGGCAACGATCAAAGAGCGGCGATCGCGATTATCCCAGAATTAGTGATTTAGCGATGTTGAAATGTTCAGTTGCCGTAGTACGGATTGCGGCAACCGTTGCTTCATCGGTTTCCTTCAGCCATTTCTGCGTTTGCGGTG
>JBGSKR010000237.1:0-4646 GCA_041741135.1 Mariniblastus sp. | reverse complement strand
AGAACGCGACCCGCGAATTACCAAATCCTTACTCGGAAGAATTCTCGCCGTTGGGCTATTTGTTGCCGCTGGCACATTTGCTGTCATGCAGATGGTGTCAAGCAATTCCGACGTCACTGCCGAAACTGGGGAAGCCGAATCAGAAGCAGGTGACTTGGTAACGCCGTCATCCCTTCCGAGTGATACGACAGCCCACTCCGAATCCGGAACAGCGAACACATTCTCCGCTCCGCTTAGTCCACTTCAAACCGCTTCTGCCTTCAATCCCGGCCCGACGCCGCCTTCGTCACCGCCACCGCGAAGCTCTGCCTTAAGCAGTACGTTTCAGCCATCGACTCCTCCTAGCAATCCATCCTTCGATCGGCCCGCGACAATGCCATCCGCCTCTCCGATGGCCGCGGCGAAATTACCGAGTGATCCGCCCAGCACTCCGGAAACCTCGTTCAGTACACCACCGGCTCGTTTCGCTCAGCTTCCAAACAGCGGCCCATCAGTTATTGGCAGCGGCGGCGTGTTCGGCGAGCGCCCAACTTCGCCAGCTAACGAAGCTTCCACTCAGTCATCCAATTTCAAATCCACCCTCAGCGCGACCCAGTCCGATCCTCCCAAACCCGACCCGCTTAAACCCGATTCGCTAAAACCTGCCCCACTGAAATTTAACCCAACTAAATTTGATCCGGCCAAGTTTGATCCATCGAAGGTAGCCGCGCCGCTAGCCGACGCCGCAGGCGACGCGACCTCGGCCGCTCAAGCGATGCTCAACCAAGCCAAGGCCGCCACGAACGACGCGGCCAAAAACTTGGTCGACAACATTCCGCCCCTCGCTGGCAACCGATCGACTTCCACTTTTCCAGCGGAAACCAAGCCACTGGTCGAGCATACTGCTCCCAAATCATTCGAACCGCCGCCGCTGCGACCTACCATCGATGCATCCACGGCTCCATCGCCCACGATGCGAGCCCCGGTTCCCGCACCGGCGAAAATGGCGTTCGATCCTGGCGCGCCGTCGCAAGCCAATTCGACTTCCGTGCCTACGGAGGCAGCTAACGGGTTCGGCGGCAACCGTTCGTTTTCCAGTCAATCACCTGCCACGACGCCACCCGTTCGCTCACAATTGCAAAGTTTCCCTGAACCTTCCACCACTCAAGGTACAAGCATTCAAACGCCAGCACGCGAATCTTTGCCTGTGCAAGCCTCGCAAGCTGAAACTCCACCGCGAGTTCCGGTTCAACCCGTTTCCGCTCCGCTCGCCACGTCACCCGCTGGCCGAACTCCAGCGACTTTGCTGCGAACCGCCAACGTTCCCGGCGACCGCGAACTCGAGGGCGTTCAAGCTCCGTCGCTGACGATCGAAAAACTTTCGCCACGAGAAATCCAAGTTGGCTCGCCAGCGGATTTTGAGATCGTTGTTCGCAACGTCGGTCGCGTGGTCGCCGAAGACGTTCAAGTCCACGATCAAATTCCCGCTGGCACCGAGTTCCTCGATGCGGAGCCGAAACCCGCCTCCGTTTCGCCTGACCGTCGTTTGCAATGGAGTATCGGTCAGCTTCGTGCCGGAGAGGAACAGCGGATCCGGTTTCAACTTAAACCAATTCAGCCCGGCGAGATCGGCAGCGTCGCTCATGTGACGTTTGCAACTCAAGCTTCGATGCGCACGCTGGTGACGAAGCCTGTTTTGGAGATCACCCATCAAGCCAATCCGTTGGTGCTGATTGGTGACGACGTGATCTTCGATGTCGTGGTGCAAAACAAGGGCGACGGACCGGCGAAGAATGTGTTGATCCAAGAAGACGTGCCGCCACAGCTTCAGTATCAAGGCGGCTATCGCGAGCTTGAATACGAAATCGGCACGCTCATGCCAGGACAGTCCAAACGCGTTCAACTTGCCCTGAAAGCGGCTCAAGTTGGATCACTCAAGAATTTAATTTTCGCCTCTGCCGCCGGTGGATTGAAAGCGCAGCATGAAATTGAAATGCAAATCGTTTCTCCCAAATTGATCGCCTCCACCAGCGGGCCGACTCGACGATTCTTGCAACGAGAAGCCATGCATCAATTTCAGGTCGCCAATCAGGGCACCGCGCCCGCGACCAATCTTGATCTCATCACTCGCTTGCCTGCCGGACTTCGATTCATCAGCGCCGACAACCGAGGTCGGTACGACGCGAACTCCCATGCCGTGATCTGGAAAATCGCCGAACTTCCTGTCGGCGTCTCCGCCGGCGTGGAATTGGTGACCATTCCCGTCGCTGTGGGCGATCAGGATCTGCGCTTCGAAACCAGCGCTGATTTGAAACAGACGGCTTCTGCCGAACAGAAGCTGCATGTGGAACATTTGGTCGATGTGTTCTTTGATATCGATGATCTGGTTGATCCGATCGAAATCGGCAGCGTGACTCAGTATCGCATCACAGTCGTCAACCAAGGAACCGTCGCTGCTGCGAACGTGCAATTGGAACTGGAGTTTCCCGTTGGCTTAGCGCCGACGAACGTGGTTGGCAACTTGCAGAATCAGATTCAAGGACAGCGAGTTCAATTCGCCCCGATTAGCAGCTTGAAACCGAACGAGCGACTGGAATTACTCGTATCGGCTCAGGGAAAATCGGCGGGCGATCATCGAGTGATGCTAAGCATGCACGCCGACGGTCGTCAGACTCCGGTTTCGAAAGAAGAATCAACCCGCGTGTACGCGGATCAGTAAAGTGGCACAGCGGAAGTAGTATTCCCACGGCTGACGCCTGTTCTATCGACACAGAAAATGCTGTCGCAAAAAAATCCGGCTCCCCTTCGCCCCGTGAATTCGGACGTCGTCGCGAATTTAGCTGATCAAGTTTTCTCCGAATTCACGGGACGAGGGGGGAATATTTCTGTGGTTGCGTTTTTTTCTGTATCTAACGCCAAAAACATCAACCCACCATGTGCTGCGAATACTGTCAATTCCGTGTCGATAGAATTGGCTCACGCTTCACGCCGTGGGCTATTTGCTGCCGCCACTCCTGTGGCTAACCGACGTTTCCGCCGCTGGTGGTAAATTATTAGCAGGCAATTGACTTTGTTTGTTATTTCCATGAATTCCGCGAATTCTTGAGGTGGAATTTGCTTGCAATCTTTAAAACCGTTGCTATTGTAGCGCAAGCTCTTTTTGCTCATTGCACGGTGTGGCCGGGCGGCAAATGGCTGAAGTTCGCTTACTCTTGGAGTTTCTCATGCAAAGGTTTTTTGTTTCTATGTGTTGTGTGCCGATGTTGATCGCCGCGTTTGTTGGGCTGACGGGTTCCGTCGTTGAGGCCGGCATCACCGGCAGTCTGGTCGTGTCGAACAACGACGAGACCTATACGATCACGGTTTACGTCAACGACGTGGAAGTGGGGACCGTCAAGCCGAAACAAACTGTTTTTTTTGCGGTCAATGACGCCGCCGATGCCGAAACGAAGGTGTATGCGAAGGATGCTGACGGTCGTTCTTGGTCACAAACGGTCAAAGAGCCGAATGGTACAGGCGAAAATAAAGGGAACCACCTGTGGGCGATCACGCCCCAGTAGATCCAACTCGGAAGGCGAAGGCTAGAAGGGGCAACGCATTGAATGGGTTTTCGTGTACTTGAATCACTTACTGCGTGCGCGGCTCTTTTTGGTGCCTGGCTTGCGCTGCGGGCTACTGAGTTGAATTTATAACGCCTGCTTGCCATGACACTATTCATCCAATAGTTCATCGACCAGTTTTTCGATATTCTTATCGCCGGTGGCGCCTTGCCAGTTCAATTCTCCTTGCCACCACGATCGAATGTAGCCTTTTTTATCAATAACGTAGACCGTCGGCCACATCGTATTCCCCCAAGCTTTCCAATTGGCACTTTCAAGATCGATCAAGACGGGAAAATCAAAACCACGTTTCGTGGCGGCGAGCTTGACCAACAAGGGGTCGCGTTCGGCTTTCGTTTCCGGTGTTTGAATCCCAATCACCGTGACGCCTTTTTTAGAAAGCGATTCGTGCCACCGATTGTAGTGGTCAAAATTCGCAACACAGTTGTGACACTCGAAGGCGTAGAAGTGGACCAAGACGACTTTGCCTCGTTCGGCTGCCAGCGTGGTGCGTCCTACTCCCGCCCATTCACCGGAGTCGATTAGTTCTGGAGCGAAAGGATAGATGCGTTTCAAAGTCATCGTGTTGAAAGGTTCGCCAATTAACTCGCTGAGAGCTTTTCGGTGGGAAGCCGTCAGCAAGTCGTTGATGGTACGCTGTTCTACTTCTCGGGCGGATTGAAGTTGGCTTTCCAAATCTACATCCGCGCCTCGCTGAGCGTTTAACTTTTGCACGAGAGAATCCGTTGCCAGACATGCCGTTTTGATGGCCAGCATTTGTTCGTCATTGAAACCGACTTCCTGTGCAATTTCCGGGCGTAGAAAAGCTCGGGTTCCTTGCGATTGGATTTCGATCTCGCGAAGTCGTTGTATTTTCGTGGGCGAGAGAACCTTTTTCAAATCATCGAGCAAGCGTTTCTCGAGCTGTCGTACTGTCTCGGCTTGTTTTACTTCGGGAAGATTGCGGGACGGCCACCAAACGCGATCGACCTCTTTGAGAATTTCCGTAAACCGCTCATCACTTTCCACTCCAAGCTCTTGTTGTACCTCCGGCGCGTGGATTAGCTT
>JBGSKR010000236.1:0-8746 GCA_041741135.1 Mariniblastus sp. | reverse complement strand
AAATCCAAACTGAAAAACAACCACCAGAAGCGGATGTTCGCTCTTTGGTGACTTCATGGCACAAAGAATATTTAGGGAAGGCCATGAAGTTCGCAGACAATGGGTCTGAGTTGGTTGAAATAGATAAACTCAATAAGTATTGGATGCGGAACGAAATTGGGAAAAAGAACCGTATTGAAATTGTCTCACTCGCAATACAGAAATTGAATTCCTTGCCTTCTTCGGATGACACTGGCAACGCATCGGCAGTCACTGCGAATGAACTTTGCCAGAAAGCCTGCATTGAATTAGCTGCAGAACGCTTATTCTCTCTATCGAAAACATTTTCGGCTGATGACGATCCAGTCGAAATGCTGCAAGGTGCGATTGGTGAAGCGTCAGTCAGACAGCTGAGCCAGAAACTTTGTGAAACCTTTCCGAGCATTGTACATGATGAAGAATTCGCCAAACTGGTTGGGCGAGAGAAAGAACTAGAAGTTGCGAGGCTATCGGGCAGGACTACGATCACGTCGCCAGGACGGGTTCCAATTATGCTCAAGGAACAATCCAACATTTATCATGAGACGATTCGCCGTGCAATTGTTTCGGCATTCCTCTTGCAGTTAACGAAAGACCAACTCCAAAGAATTAGCGAACATCAGTTTGATTCAGACTCCGAGTTTATCTCAAGCTCTGCGAATGACCGAATTTTGTTTGACAAAAAAAGGATTGCTTTCAAGGATTTGCCTACGCTGATCAGAAGCAAACAAACTAGCTTTTTCGATCAAGAAAACGTGCCCGAATCGAATGCAGATATTTGGAACAAATTCAAGGACATGAACCAAGATGACTGGAGTAGATGGTTCGCTTTCGCTCGGCACCATGTTGTCCGAATCGCGTTAGATCCGGCAAGTTGTGATCACGAAATGGCGCTCAAAACGCTAGAAGAACTTGTTAGGCCCAACGCCTCGGGTAATGCTGACGAAAATGAAAAGGTCAGGATTTATCAAAGGCCCGCGGCTGAAGTTTTCACGGGATATGAACTGGCGCGAATTGCAATGTCAAAGTTTTCGGTTCCGTTAAATTCGCCCTTGGAGCTGAATGCAGCACACCAAACAGTTGTTACAACTGGAACTGGCAGATTTGGCGATCTGAGTGAAGTCGAAAGCATTCGCGAACAGATCGGCAATGTAACTTATCCGTTGACGGCAACGCTGTTGTGCTTTTTGGCGACTTTGATCGGAACATTCTGTTTTTGCTTTATTGATGTCAATTCGACGTCAATAAATGCCCTATACCGCGACCGCTTATCGCAGAGTTTTCTGCTTCGTTATAACGGCGAGAAAATTGAACCCGAACACGATGTCAAGCTATCTAAGTTATGTCAGCCTGGATCGAAAAGCCCGTACCTTTTGATAAACACGGTCATCAATCTTCAGGGAAGCAAAGACTTGGGACTACGCGATCAAAAATGCGACTTTTTCGTATTCACAAAACGCTATTTTGGTGGCGAGCGAACCGGCTATGCACTAACCAGTACGCTGGAGCACGCGTATCCAAAGGCAACTATGAATACGGCAATGGCAATTTCAGCCGCAGCGGCATCGCCCAACATGGGACGCATGACCAATGGGTTCACGGTATTGCTGATGACGTTGCTAAATGTAAGACTCGGTTCTTGGATTCCAAATCCAAGAAAACTGGTCAATAAACACCTTTCGTTTCGCGAAATCTTTGAGGTTGAAGTTGAACAGCAGGTGATCCCTCGCCATCGAGCAGTCTATAAGTCAGACAAAGCCCGGAGCTTTGATTTTGAGAACAAACCGACGGTCGACTTGAAACTGGTCGGCCTCGCTTTCTCCGGTGGTGGTATCCGGTCGGCTTCATTCAATCTTGGCATTGCACAGGGCCTAGATCGGTCAGGTATTTTTCAACACGTCGATTTTTTGTCGACAGTCTCCGGCGGCGGCTACACCGGGTGCAGTATCGCGACGCTAATGAGGCACGGAGATCAATGCACGGAGTGCGAAACAGGGTCGAATGAAAAACCCAGAGCCGCGGATGAAAGTGGTGGTACTGATCTTGCAAAACTCGCTCCTGACGATGCAACTTCTAAAATCGACCGTAATAACGGAGGTAGGAAGAAAGTTGGCAAGCAGAAACGAATGCGGCTTCCAGTAACGAGTTTAGGAAATGAGATGCTCAGCCTCCTCAATGAACACGGTTCATGGGTTAATCTCAGCGACGGAGGGCACATTGAAAACTTAGCAACAATCGAGTTGTTGCGACGTCGATGTAAGTACATCGTCGTAGGGGATGGTGAGGCAGATGAAGAGGTTCGCTTCAATGGAGTCGGCACCTTGCTTCGATTGGCGAGGTTGGAACTCGGGGTTGAAATTGATGTGAACCTGGAGCTATTGCGGTCGACTGCCAAGCCGGAAGAAAGATCACATTGGGCGATCGCCGAAATTATTTATCCGGCGCGAGAAGGGATGAAAAAAGAATCGGGCTACTTACTTCTTCTGAAATCATCGCTGACGGATGATGAAGACGAAGTGATCCGCGAGTACAAGGCATTCCACCCAAAGTTTCCAATGGAACCAACTTCTGATCAATTTTTTGATATTGGGCAATTCGAGGCTTACCGCTCTCTTGGACAACACATCGCCGCCGTCGCAGCTTCGGCTCTTCACGAAGGAAAACACAATCTTGCCGAATTCAACGGCTTCGAGGCGTCCATCAAGGAACTATGGGACCTCGAACAAGTTTGGCGTAAAGATAACGACAAGCCCTAGACAGCAACCGACACAGATTCTGAGATTTAATGTGAAATGGAACTGATTGCAAAGTGCAAATTACGAGTATCTATCGCATCGCTGCGAGTTTAACTTGAGCCCAATCCACAAAGAAATCGCTTCAAAGATCTTCGATTGGGAGTAGCGTCAGCAGATATTGTTTGGGTTCGAAGAACAGATTCGTTCCGATGGACACCGGCGCTGCGCCCACATTTGAGGAACTTCTTCCAGCCATCAAACGTCAAGCTGCTGTCGCATTTCGTTCGTTGCCGCTGAGTGAACGGGAAGATTTGGTAGCTGAAGTCGTTGCCAACGCGTACTGCGCGTACCAGCAACTTGCCGATCGCGGAAAGGCAGACATGGCGTACGCGTCGCCACTGGCACAATACGCAATCAAGCAGATTCGCACCGGTCGCCGTGTCGGCAGTAGATTGAACGTGAAAGATGTGTCGTCCGTTTACGCTTAGCGTGCCAAAGACATCAAGGTCGATCGGCTCGAAATGCGAAATGACAGTGATGGTTGTTGGCAAGACATGGTCGTCGAGGACAAGACTGCCGGACCAGCAGAAGTTGCCACCATGCGGATCGACTTCACAGCCTGGCTGAAGTCCCTCACGCCACGGATGCGCCGGATCGCAAAAACTTTGGCAACCGGTGAAACCACCAAAGGAGTCGCGTCTCGCTTCGGCATGAGTCCAGGCCGGGTGAGCCAACTTCGACGCGAGTTGCAGCAAGCCTGGAGTCTCTTTCAGGGCGAGCTGGCCGTCGCTTAACGACGGTGCCAGCGTGACCGTCTTTTTCATTCCGACTCCGTCACCCGCGGTTGCGGGTATGCGACCACTGGCTCGTGTCGGTGAGCCGGTGAGTTAGCCAAACCAACCAACATTAGCCAATTTGAAAATCTGTCTCGCAGCGTTGCGGGGCGGTTGTGTTTCTTCTTAACGCGACCGCCCGGGCGCCGGGTGGTCGTTTACTTTTACCCATGGAGTTTACGATGACCCAATGTGAAATTGATTCTGCCGTTGCCTCAGCCACCGGCGAAGACCTGCACGAAATCCGCCGTCGCGGTTTCAATCATTTTGATCCGTTCGAGTCGAACTTCGATTCCGAACCAGATGATCTGCCATCGCAGATGATCGATTGAGATCAGCTGGAACAAGACCGTCATGTCCCCTTCATGTCCCAGCGTTCCAATCTGTTGAAGCGGGCAGCGTGATGATCGGCGGTGGTCATCTCCTCTCTTGCTCTTCTTGGCGGACTGGTCGGCCCGATAGGCATGGACTGGTCTGCCGTGAGGAGCGTTGGCTGAGCCGCTGATCGTCATCGTACGGTCAGCGACTTTCATGGACACGCATCGTCAGCGTGGCGAATTGAATAGTGAAAGGGCAGCAACAGTGACGCCGGAATCTCGCCCAGCTGGGTTTTGGGGCTTATCCATAAACCTCTGGTTTTGACGTTTTCCGGCGTTTTGAATAGCGCGATGAGTTCTTTGATAGCCAGTTACCGGACAACAGCCCATTTGCGAAGAATACGCGTCGTTTCTTCAGAAAAGGAACGTTTGATTGCTGTGCTGTCTTGGTGCTTCGGTCGATGTGGCCGAAGCGATTCGGCATGCATTTGAGAACTCATCGTTTTAAGCCGCAGCAGTTGGAAAGCTAATTGGCATCCTCTGCGCTTACGTGACGCTGTCCGTTTGATCAATGAGGATGCAGAGCATCAACGAGCTTCAAGACGTGGTGTCTGCAACCACCCGCCTTATCTCTGGAAGTGCATCAACTTTTGCAGTTTCAATCCAACCGATTACAGCATCCGAATCGACACCACGGATGTTCTTCATACAAAGCGCAATCTGAACCGTTTCAAGTCTCAGATTTGGGATTTGGTCGTATCCAAAGTGCGAACTACCGTCATCCCAAAATCTGTAATCGAGCTCAGTTTGCAAGTAGTGCAAACCGTGATTCAAAGAGTTCAGAAACTGTGCATCCAAAGTGTCCCCCGACGAGTGAAGGTACACTTCGACCGCTGCCATCGCTTGATCCAAGTGTGGCTGACGGCGGTTTGCCACGATCACACCAAGTTCCCGTATTAAGTTGATTGGCAACTCAGGCAGCGGCGAATGATCATTTGATTGTTTCGATTGAGACTCAGATCTAACCCAAAAGAGCAATCCTTGAAGAGTTGTGACATAAACGTGCCGGTCATGACTCGCCAAGCCCAAACGCATCTTGGCTTCAATGTCTAAGTCTGAACCAATCAGTGGCATTATCGGCAAAAGCATTTGGATCGACATGCTGTTCGCGGAGATGTCATCAATTAATACCTTCAGTGATTGCTTCATGGCTTTCGAAGCTCGTGGAAATACAACATCTCTCAGGGCGTAGAGAAGATTCTGGATTTTCTTCTCAATCGACTCTTCGCCAAATGCAGATGCAAACTGTTGCGCTTGACTAACCTGCTTTTCCAATTCTTTTTTGAGCTTTTCCCATTGCTGATTTGCCAATTCGATCATTCGTTTCAAATCGGTCTCTGACCACTCAACCACCTTGCGATTGGGATTTGATTCGTCCCTGAAAACGCGTTCCGAATCCAACCAATTTTTAACGAGTTTGTTGATATCCGTTCCCGATGAGTCCGGCGCAGTCGCCAAAGCATGGGCTCTGAACTTTCCCTGGACATCCACGCCTTTCGGGGCCGGCAATGCAAGGCAGTGTGCTTCGTGAAAAACGTCAGACTTCGGCAGGCCAGATATTTCAACCTTTGCCCAATAGACGTCAGCAAATTTTCTTAATCGCTTCTTTCCGAGGCAGCCGAAATTGCATAGCACGTCAATTTGAACGACCGCCCGTTTTCGTGCAACTGGATGACCATTGACAGCCAATTCGAGCAGACGGTCTACGCAATCATTCCAATCCTGAGTCTTCACTTCTCCAATATCCGAGACGTTTTGAGCAAACATGTATACAGGATAGGGCCACGAATGGGAATTGCCTACAAGGTACCCGTCTGCATTTGGAATGGGCAATGAAACGAAGTCTCGAAACTTGGACCTGAGTGAGTCCGTAGGAATCGAAAGTATCAAACTGTGAAGCAGAGTCGTTATCGGATCCGAAGTATGTCGATTCCGAGCGACTGCTTCGGAACGGAACAACGAGAACGCAAAATCCAATAACTCCAATTGCTCAGATGTGCTTAGTCGAACACAGAGTCGGGCCATTATCTCGATGCCGGTGCTTACTTGAAACTGAACGCAAACCGCTTCCGGCTCGTTTGACATCGGGTCGTTTTTCTCAGACGGTGAAATCGCTTTAGTGACCCCATCTTTTACTATTTCAAACAGGCTCTTCACCCGGTCTAAGTCCATCGCAGCCACGCGATGCCGTGAAAGATAAGACTTAATGAGTTTCATGTCCTTCAATAGCAACATCACGGAGTCCGCGCGAATCGAGTCGCGAGGAATCATCCACTCGGCGGCCTTCCGCAAACTTTCGTTGAACAGATTGATGTTACCGAAACCATGCGGTAAAGGAGCGATCTCCGAAAACCTCATCGCTTCGTAGGCCGGCATTTCTTTCCGAAAATTGTTTGCTCCCATGTGGTGCGTTGTTGAAAATTGATGAGGGTGAAATCCCGCAGACGTACTTTCGATCTTGTAAGTCGGAGGACTTTGTTCGACGAAATCCCGGAACTCACCGATATACTGCCAAGGGTCATACTTCATTCTTGCCAACTGACCAATTCGTCGCTCGAAGTTGTTTAATGAAACTCGATTGAATGCCTTCTTATTGCTGAACTCGAAATGGTTTTGGATTGCCTGGAGCATCATCACGAGCCATGCCTCACAAGAAAGCAACGAAAGATTCGTTAGATGATTTCGAAGCGTTTTCTGGATTCGCTCGTAGCAATTTTGGGCAATCGAATGTCCCATTTCAATTTGACCAAGCTGCAAATGAATGGAAGCCTTTCTTGACTGCCAAATCAAACTCGAAGTTTCTGGCCAATTGGCAAGTGCATCGCGAGCGTTCTCTGGCTTAAAGTTGGAAAGCCCGAAAAGCGCTTGTTCGTATCGCACAAATGTAATGTCGTCCGGCTGCAAAAATGGCACAGTCAAAATCGAATCAGCCAACTGGACAAATTCCTTTGGTCGACGTTCTTCACGCAAAAACCTCAAATAACCAAGGTTAAGCTCGGCCCAACTTCGCTTTACCTCCGCTTCTGAGAATTCAAATTCCAGTGAATCAAGCTCTGCATAAAGCAGCCGCTCTTCAGGAAGCGAAGAAGAGGGCTGAGGAATTGCCGCTGAAAAGTTCAATGTTTCGCTGGACAAATCCTGGGTTTTTATGCCGTTCAGCAATTCATTGACGGCCTCAGCGAAATTCGAAAAGAGTGGCATCAGCGTCAATTCAAGCCGCCAATTTAACTCTCGGAACATGAACAGCCGCTCGTACGTGGAGTAGCTGCTACTCCTGTCACTTATCGGATTGATCCAGTTTTCCGTTGCAAGCCAAATCCGTTTGCGTACAGTCTTCGGAGCAATTATCCATCCGGGATACTTTAGACGATTGGCACGCCAAATTCGCGGGCCAATCAATAACTTTTTATCACCTTGTTTTGTAGTCATTTATTTTGACCCATCCGGCCCGTTGGGCTCGTTTGGAACGCCGGCAGCCTTGGGCTTGAATACATCGGGTATTTCTTCGGATGAGGGAACCGACAAACCTCTTTCCATAAACATTGGCCAGTCTTCGGGGTCATGCGGTTTGCCAGCTTCAAGGCACAGCAAAAACCACTCAATCGCAAGCCGATGCCTTTTGCCAACATTGGGGAATTTGTTTTTTGGAAAAAGTGGAGCAAGGTCAACGGACGTCACATTTCGTTTCTCCAGCATTCGTCGCTGAGAGCCAGAGGAATTTAGTAGTCCCACTAAGTAGATTTGCGGTGCAGAATCACCAAGGTGATCTCGAACCCATCCAGACCAGTTCAAGAAATTTGGGTCATCACCTGAAAAACCAATCAAGCAAAACGTGTTTTCAATAATCGATTGCTGTGCGAGGTTGATAAACGGCGAGAACTTACGTGGATAGGTTCGAAAGTCTTCTTCGGTGAAGATGAACGGACGATTCGACGGAAAAGAACCGTGTAACTTTACAATTCGTGGACGAGTTGATCGTGGAATATCTGCAACTGAAACAACTGTGTCATAGTGGATTGGTGCAGCTCGTTCCAAAAGCGTGTCGTAGTTGGTTGTCAAAACGTCAGACCATGGAAGGCTCAAAAGCAATCGGTGCATATAGCCGGGTTCACTTTCAGTGTCCGGGATAGAATCTAGCAGCATTTCGTCAAGTTTGTGGCGACCAAATGTGGCTTCGTATTCCTCCGCCAACCTGAGTGCGCCACTGATCGCGACGGAGTTGTTAAAGCGGTCGTCACGATCTTTTTCGGAGTACTGTGGCGAAGGCAGCAGTCTATCAATCATTGAGCCTACGGTATCGCGCCAGAGTGGAAAACCTTTTGCTCCATCGTGTAGTGGCTCGGCGTTTTGGCTAAACCCGGATCCAATCATTACAGCTGCACGACCGAATCTTCCGTCTTCGGGATCGGGTATACCGCATGAGCCGCCCGACCAAAGCGATTGCCGAATTATTTCAATGTACTTTAGATCAGGGAGGTTCTGCATCTTGAATCGTGTGGCTCAACATCGGAGTAATTGCGAAATTTAACGTAAATTAGCGAGCAATTCAACTCAAGTTCTAATTCCGCTTCTCATCTTCTTTTTTTAATTTTTCCCACAACTTCTTCCTTCTATCCTTCAGCGCCTTGTTGACAAATGAACGTTGAAGCGGAGTAAGCGAATCGCGGATGCGAAGAATCCACTCTATCGGGTAGTACAGGTCACCAACATCTGCAGATTCACAAAGAAGGGCCAACCATCTCCATTTGTCCTGAATTGAAGACGCAGTCACAAACGCATTAGC
>JBGSKR010000235.1:0-5053 GCA_041741135.1 Mariniblastus sp. | reverse complement strand
CGGCGTGCTCCATGCAGACGAGGACGCTGGGCTTCTCCTGCACCCACTGACAGACTTGCTCGATGGCGGTCGTTTCCGTCTTCAGCGTTGTTTTGCGTTAGGATTTGAATAAACGTTCGTAGTCTGAGGCGTCATCAAGCTCTTGGCGAAGTTCCGAACGAATCCCCAGCTCGGGAACGTGGACGTACTCGATTCCGAGATTGCCGCAGAGCCGAGCGAGCGTCGATTTGTGAAATCCGAACCGACGGGCGATCGGGTTCATACGAACGTCAATTAGCCGCCCGATGCCTGTTGATACCAGACGGTGGAGAAATCCATCAACACTGAGGCCCTCGTAACCGCAGGTATAAACCGCGAGAGGTGCGACCGCTTTCGGGGCCAGCTGCTTTCTCTTGCTGTGCGTGGTGTACGCTGGATACCGCTGGTAGACAAAATCCAGCAATCCGTCGATTGTCATCGCTCCAAAGTCTTTCAAAACCCTACCGATGTCCTGATTGATTTGTCCACCAACCAATTTAGGTGCCACTACATCACTCAGCGTCCAGCATTCATTGTCAGTTCGCAGGTAGCCGAGTTTTTCAAGCTTGCCTGTTTCCTGGTATAGGGCAAAGGAAAACGGGCCGTAGTGATAGGGAACAAAATCGAAAAAAGCTGATCCACCGCCGCTGGGCATTTCGTTCCGCAACAGAAACGCCCACTTTGTCAGCTCGATACGCTGCACGGGACGATTGGCTGCGGCCAGCATGGCAAGAATTACTTTTTGGCGGGTGAACATAAATTTCCTTGGGCTTAACTCTGCCGCCTATGTTAGCAGAGTAAAGAATCTGCGAAAATCGCAATCGGTATTTTGTCGAATGTACCACTTGCAAAAGCCACGCAAGTTTTCCTGACACGGAGATAGCCAACACCATGAGCCTCAAACATCTTGATACGCTGAAACAGGAATTGCCCAAGCTTTTCGATCCGCGTGATCCACCACAATTTTGGGATGATGATCTGATCATCGTCTCGGTGGATGATCCGGAATCGGAGTTCGAATGGAAAGACAACAACGATGCCCAGGTTCCCGATAACTTACTTGAATCGCCCGATTTTCCCGATGTGTCATGGAGAGATTGGGAACAGGCTGAAGTAGGCTACGACAATCCGGTCGGAGCATATCCAAACTTGCCTTCGGGAATTCTTGATATTTGTGGTGGCTCATTTGCCGGATCGCTTCAATCGCATACGGGTAGTGGAGATGTCTTACCTCCAGACTGCCTGGCGTTTTATCTGCCGTTTCATTACTTTCATCCTGATTGGTGGGGCGTCTATCTACTTAAGGAAGGCGTAGACTGGTTGGCTCACTATCTCAACCGGAATTCGGGTGGTCGAATTTCATTGCCACAGGCGAAGCGAGCGGCTCGTTTGTTTCTCTACTTCCACGAAGCCTTCCACCACAAAACCGAATGCTTCGCAACTCGATTGGAATTGACTCACCGGAAACCTCTTTACAAAGACGCATTCGAATCGTATTTCCAGTCCGTCTTGGGGACAGATGAATGTCTTGAGGAGGGATTGGCGAACGCCTCGGCGTTGATTGAAACAAACAAAAGAATGAGCAAAAAAGTTGGCCGCAAAAATGTAATAAACGAGCAGATTGACAATGCTTTAAAGAATTACATTCTTGATTCGCCTCCTGGCTACGACCAGGGTGAACGCATCGCGAACGATTTTAATAACATCAGGCATATCTTTTCGGAAGCCAACCACAAGGCTTGCTTCCCAAGGTTGAGTAAAAAAGACCCGCAGATATGGGCGACAACGCAGTATATGTTCAATGGGATGGGGAACATCAAGAGCCGTGTGAATTATGTAATCCCGCGAAACTCACCCTTGACTAAGCGGTCGCGGTTCCGACCGATGTTGCCGCCCAGCAAGCTCGTGAAGAAGCTGAAAGAACTATGCGGCCTGGAATTTGATCGCCACGGCGGGCGACACGACATCTATCGCACCAAAACCGGTAAGAAAATCCAAATTCCACGACATTCTCGCGACTTGGGAGCCGGGTTAATGCGAAAAATCATTCGCCAAACGGGGCTAGACTTGAGTCTGGATCAGTTCTTACAACGATAGTTCGATTCCAATTGAATGTCCCTCAGGCAATTCGAAAATCAAATATGTCCGCACTCAATTCCTCATCCGAAAACACGGTTGCCAATTCTCGAAAGCGGCCAGGCCCATTCGGCCCTGCGTTTGCACTTCTGCCAAAAGACCAGCAGTTGATTGCCTTGCCCAGCGACACCAAGGCTGTCAATGCGATCGAGCGGATGATCGATGCTCGGATATCCCAAGTGCCGGTGACCAACCTGAATGACGAAATCATTGGAGCATTCACTTGGCGTTCGTTTACTCAACGGGTTTTCGATTTGAGAGACGTGAAGCTGGATGCTTTGAATCTGCCGATTAAGGAATTGCTGGAGCCCGTGCCATTCATCGCTCCGGATGTTTACATCGACACCGCGACCGACTGGGGCGATATCGATTACGTGATCGTCGGTACTGCGTCCAAGCCGCTGGGGATACTTTGCATTTCGGATGTGTTTGGTCGGCTGAACGATTTTGCGGAAGCGTTTGTGTTGATCTACGAGATCGAGCATGAAATCCGAGACTTGATTCGCGACGTCTACCAAGGTGTCTCATTGAGCGAGCGACTGGACGCGATGAATCTCTCGTTTCGTGGGCCGACATTGGAGGTTGCCGATCAATTAAGCGACTACATTCAGGAAACGGGTTCTAATCCCGTGTTGGGGAAATCGCTGGCGATTCTGAAACGTTCTGCCGTTCGACCGCTGGAAAGCCTAGAAGATTTTTCGTTCTCACAATATGCCAGCCTGATTTGTTCTGAGAAGAACTGGTCTGACTTCGAGCCGATGTTTGATCGAATGCGGGAGCTAGTCGAAATCGACTTCAGCAAAATCAACTCCCTCCGCAACGTGATATTTCACTTCCGTCGCCAGATCACCGTCGGCGACACCGACCTGCTCCGCCGATTCCTCAATCGCCTGCGTGATGATCGTCAGCTGTTTGCCGCCAGCCGTAGCGAATGAACAATGCGTTTGATCGATATGGCACGCGATCCAAGATGTCTAATCGGTGATGTATGATTTGCAGAAGTAAGTGAAACCAGAAGGATTCTTGCAGTTGCTGTTTTTTACTCAGCAAAACGGAGAGTGATTGCCTAAGCATGAGAACGCTGATACCTTGGCTTTACGCAACAAAGTACGGATTTTCGAGTTGGATTGGGTCTGTTTTTAAGATGCCTCCTACGTGGAGTATCGATTCAATTCCTGTCATTCCCCGTTATTACTTTCCGATGGTTAATTGCAGGCGAGCAACATGCCCAACAACCCGATCATACGCTGGACGCCAAATTGTCGCGCCGAAGTATGGCAGCCGACAACACTGGATCAATTGGGAAAAAACGAAGCGTTTCTTGAAGACGTTTTGGCGGATTCGCCCCAGTTGCTGGGTTTGGAATCTCGGCGTACGGGTATCAAAGGACCTTATTGCTTGCGACGGCAAGTTCGAATGAAGACACCAGCTGGCAGGCCGATCCGTCCGGATCTGATCTTGTTTACAGCCAGTGGTCACGTCATTGTTGTCGAGGCAAAATTGTCGACGAACAGGGAGTTGAGGGATCGAGCCGTTATTGCCCAGATCATCGATTATGCGTCATCGTTTGCGTCGCTGACCGAGCGGGAATGTACTAGCCTGTTTTCAGACGGGCAACATGAAACTTGGATTGATTGTGTGGGTGCAATGTTTCCTGATGATTCTTCAGTCGACGAATTGGCCGATTTGTTGCTGGAACGAATGCAAACCGGCGAGATCAACCTTGTCATCGCGTGCGACAAGATGCCACCAGGTTTATCTGAAGTGGTCAGTGGAGTCGCGTCGCAAAGTGCATTGGGGTTTGAGTTGGAAGTAGTGGAAGTCGTTCCCTATGTTACAACGGTTTCCAGCGAGGCTGAGATACTGTTTGTCCCGTCAACTCGGGTTGCGACCGAAATAGTTGCTCGCACGGCAGTAACGGTAACCTATCGAAAGGGCGATGCCGAACCGAAGACAGAGGTTCAAGTGACTTCGGTGGCCGAGATAGAAGCCATTGTGGCTGGTATTAAACGCGGTGAAAAACCGCGAAAACGACCGGAACGGCTTGAATACTGGAGCGCGTTTTGTGAGTTCATTGGGGAACATGCGTCTGGAATCGAACCACCTTCGCCAACCGATGCCGCTTCCCTAGATTTACCGTTGAGCAATGGGGCGTGCTATGTGACGTTGTACCAATATGGAAAAACGGCAGCGAATATAGGCGTCCGTCTGAAGGCGACTGAAGAAATGATAGCCTCGCTCAAGCCGTTCCATGATGAGATTCGGCACGAGTTCGGTCCTGAGATTATCGCCCGTGGAAAAATGGGGAAACCTGTTTTCAAGGTGACGATTCCAGTCGAAGATTGGAAAGAACTCAACCGAGCTGAACAGTTTCGCTGGTTTCTGAAGACCTTTCGGAAATTTGACCAGTTATTTTCAAGGCTGATTTCCAAACTTGAGTGATGAACTCTTGGGCATCGCTCCACGAAGACAAATTCGAATTGGGCGGCACCAAATTGCTAAGCCATTTTGCCAATCGTCTGAGTAAAAAAAATTGTGAAGGAAGAAAGGCGGAACCAAAATGTGGATATTCACCAAGTACGGATTCTTCAGTGCCGTCTGCGCCCGCCAAGGCGACGGCAGCCACGGTCAGCCGGTTGATCCAAACCGGATCATGGTGCGTGCCAGAGTTCGCAATCACCTGAAAGCACTCAAAGAACAGTTCGCTGGTCAGCTGGCAAACTGCGAGATATTGGAGTCTCAAAGCACCGACTACGCCTTTCGAATTTTTGTGCCCAAGACCGTCTGGTCGCAAGTGGTCGCTGAATTGACCAGCGAACTGGACTACGATAACTTCAAGTCTGAAGTCGCTCGGCACCAAGGCAGCGACGGAGCCGCCTACGAGCACTCCCTCCACGAG
>JBGSKR010000234.1:0-3486 GCA_041741135.1 Mariniblastus sp. | reverse complement strand
CCAGGATCTAGTCTTCGTATCCCTCGGACGTGATCTGGAATACCCTTATCCCGAGTTGGATTCCATGATCGATATTGACCTTGGCGCTGCCGACGAGGCGACCAAGCAAGATGCGCTCGCCGCCTGTGATCTGTTCGCGTTACCGTCCGAAGCAGAATCGTTCGGCATCGTGTATGTCGAAGCATGGGCCTACGGCAAGCCTGTAATTTGCGGTACCGCTCCGGCATCACGTGAACTAGTGAATAGGCATGGCGGCGGAGTGGTGTCGGACGGAACACCGGAGGGAATTGCCAAAGCAATTGCCGAATTGTTGGATGATCCGGAGAGAGCGATCGTGATGGGGCAGGCTGGCAAGCAGGCAGTGGAGGAAAAGTACACGATTGAGAAAGTCGTTGATCGGCATCTCGAAACCTGGGCAAGGCTGCGGACGGAAAAAAGCGTAGCCGAAGTGGACGGACTTCGGTGCGATTTGGAATGAATTCTGGCGAGGACGGCAAATAAGCGATATGAATCCCTTTTTCTCAGTTATCATCCCGACTTGCAATCGCCCCGAAGAACTGTCGGCTTGCTTAGAGCGTCTGGCTCCAGGTGTGCAGTCCATCAAGGAAGCGGAATACGAATTGATCGTCACAGACGACGGCCGTAAATCGCCGGCTCAGGAGATAGTTGCGGAGCGTTTTCCCTGGGCACGATGGACGGCCGGACCAGCCAGGGGCCCCGCAGCCAATCGCAATCACGGCGCCAGCTTGACGAACAGCCAATGGTTGGTTTTCATAGACGACGATTGCCTTCCTGAGCCACAATTGCTTAAAGCTTACCAAAAGGCCGCGGTCGCCGAATCAAATGTCGTGAGTCTTGTTCTGGAAGGTCCGACCTTACGGACCAATCAGCCACCATCTTTGCTTTGGGAAGCACCTCACAATCCAAACGGCGGCGCCTGCATCTCCGCAAACTTCGCGATCCGAAAGACCGACTTTGAAGCATCTGGCAAGTTTGACGAGCGCTACCCGAGCGCAGCCATCGAGGATACTGAGTTTTTTGCCCGGTTTCATCGTCGCGGTGGTGTGACGCGATTTGTTCCCGATGCGATCGTCCATCATCCACTTCGCCGTCTGGGGCGACCAGCAAGCCTTGCCAGGAAATGGGAAGGTAAAACGATCTATGCCATCGATCAGGGCGCGAGTCCATTGACAGTCGCCTGGCGATTGCCCTGGCATGTGTTTCGGATCATTCAGTCACGTTTTCGAAATCAGCCATGGTCCGCTGAAAACCTGAAAGCCGCTACGGTTTTCTTTTGTGAATGGTTGATTGTGGTTTGGAAAACACCCAGTTGGGTTTGGAAATGGTCGAGACTACCCAAGAGTCCGTTTTGGGTAGCGCAAATAAAACAATCTGGTCCACCACCACGCTTCGGATTTTGAATATCACAACAAAATAGCGCTGATGATTAATTCGGCCCGCTTCGCTGGCGACATGCCAGACACGTGCCAGAGCGAGAATTTCTTCCAGGTGCTGCAACGTCCCCAATTAGAAATCGTAGAAATACTCAACTATGAATTCCAGTTTATCATGAGACCTGTTTCAGAAAGACTTCGCAATTTACTTTGGAAATCCGTTAAGGTACTTCCCTTGCGATATCGGTTGGCGACGCGAATTGCGCTGATGAAAGCAAATTCCTCAAGTTTTGAACGCGAGTGGCATATGCTCGCGTGCCTTGGACCTTGCCGCGGTACGGCGTTGGACATTGGAGCCAATCGCGGCTTTTATAGTTGCGAATTAGCCAAGCTCTACGAGCGTGTGATTTCGTTCGAGCCTAACCAATCAATCACAAATGAGCTGATAGCCCTCAAAGACCCTCGCATCGAATTGCGGCACCAGGGCCTCTCTGATAAACCGGGTAAGACAAGTATGTATATTCCTAGATCAGAACGGGGACGAGTCCTGGATGGCTGGGCTAGTTTGGATAAAGAAAATTTGGGTGCGCGCTCGGGAATTGATGAAATTCTTATCGAGACGACGACGTTGGACTCACTGGATCTAAACGATGTGACGTTCGTCAAGATGGATGTTGAAGGGCATGAAGTCCAAGTACTTACTGGCGGTCAGAGTTTCCTTGCTCGCAACAAACCGCAGATTCTTATCGAAGTTCGCAAAGAGAATTTTGAAAGCGTAAAGGCGATTCTTGGTCACGCCGGTTTGGTTGAGCAGAATGTAGCTGGTATGTTTGATACTGATTCCAGTGAGCCGATGTTGCTATTTTCAAAGCAAAGCTCTTCTTAGGTGATCGGATTCCGGATTTCGTGCGTTTTAAGAAAAGCGGTCGCTCCTCAAAAGACTGAAGCCTTCTGATGTCTTTGCTGCCGTCCGCCGCGCGCCGCTGGGCGTGCATTCATCGTTTATCGACTATCCATAAGGCACGCAACCTCGGCCAACGGTTCTCAGATCCGGATGTTGTTTTAATTGGCGAGTACCACGGGGCTAATGTCGGTGATATGGCGATGGGACATGCACTGAAACGAGAATGCTATCGCGCGGGGAGAAAAAGTGTCTTTCAAACCCTTCACAATCTGAATCGTTGGCCGGAATTCGGAAACGCGGTAGCCGTCGTTGGAGGTGGAACAGTCCTAACCACTCCCCAGATCAACCGTCTTAAGCAAAGATATGCAAAGAACCCCCAACAGCTTTCTATTTTGGGCGTCAACTACATCTGCGAAGAAGACGTACAACGCGATGCCGCTTTTCTGCGATCAATCCACCACCTGTCGCTTCGTAGCAGGAGTCAAGCAGTACGTGTCCAGGAAATACTGAAATCTGATAACGTCTCCTATCAACCAGACTTGGCTTTTGGTCTGTTTGATGCTTCCCTCGCTCGCCCGAAAAAGCAAACTGGTGTTGTAGGATGGAATTGTTTGCCGCTCTATGCGTCATGGAATGGAAGCCAATGGGCTGCGACGGATCACTTCGCCGGTGTCAAAGGCGAACACTGGATCCGTGAACAGTTGGCCTTTGAATCGACCGGCCGAGCATTGATCAAGCGGTGGTCAGTTAGACGAAGCCAAGTCGTTCATGTGCCGTTCGCAGTTGAAGATTGGCACTTTGCCGAACAATTTGTTGGTCGAGATTCGTCGGTCCGCCAGATGTCGTATATTAGCGATCCTCTGTCAGTTATTAACGAAATTTCCGATTACGAAATGTTTGTTTCCACACGGTTCCACTCGCTTGTGCTTGCATTAGTCGCTGGAACGCCCGTGGTACCACTGCCGTATTCCAGGAAGTGCATCGATCTATTGCACGATCTTGGGTGGACACAATTTGACGATCTTCAGCCTCGATCGGCGATGGAGTCATTCGAAGCCGCAACGCTATGTGTGGAAAACGTGAAGCCGATTGTTCTTGCAAGCGATGTTTTAGGTCGACTCAGAGACGAAGCGATGGCCCCCTTACTTCGAGTTCTTGCGGAATCTTGAGTTAAAGCCAAAATGGGAT
>JBGSKR010000233.1:0-6067 GCA_041741135.1 Mariniblastus sp. | reverse complement strand
GAAATTAAAACCTACGACCTAACCCGCGTCCGTGAAATCGCACGGCTCTCGTTGTTGCGTTCCATTTTTTAAACACGTTCTAAATTTAGAATTCTATTTCAAGCAAACTTCAAACACGTCTGACTCATTATGGAAGCCAATACAATTACCTTGACCGATGCTCTCGATATCTGCTGGCGTCGCAAGTTTAGCGTAATCAAGTTTCTGGTTGCCGCTGTTGTCATTGTCGGCGCAGTGACGATTCTCATGCCAAAAACTTACAAATCAGACGCTAAGCTGTTTGTGCGGTTGGGACGTGAGAATTCTTCGCTGGGTGTCACGGCCGGTCTGGGCGATAACCAGGTCTATTCGGTGCCCCTCAATCGCGAGTCAGAAATGAATTCGATCACCGACATGATTCAAAATAAAGAGCTTTTTGGAAGAGTTGTGGATCAAATCGGAGCCGAAGTGATCTTGGAGAAAAAGAAAAGCGTCTCGGTAGCAGCAACCGAAGAATCTTCAGGCCCAGGGATGGCAGGCAGTATCATGTCGTCATTGGCCGAATGGGGAATCACCAACAATGTTCCGCTACGTGAAAAGGCCATCATCAAATTGCAGAAAAAAGTCAATGTAAAGGCCAGCGAAAAATCCAATGTAATTTCCGTCGAGCTCGAATCGTATGATCCCAAAATCGCGCAGGATACCGTCAGCGCAATCGTTGAGGATTACAAACGGTTGCACGCGAGAATCAATCGTAGCGAAGGAAGTTTAGAGTTTCTTGCGAATCAAACGGATGCTGCCAAGTTGGCATTGGAAATCAGCGAAAACGCTTTCGAGAGTTTCAAAAATGAAACCAATCTGATTGAGGTTGATCGTCAACGACAGGTCCTCGTCGATCGCATTGCTTCGCTGGAGAATCAATGGATGGATGCCGAAGCGTCGCGTGTCGCCACAGAGGCTGAACTAAGCGGATTAAGTAAACAACTTTTGACACTTTCAAGATCCGGCGATATCTCGGCCAAGGAAGGTTGGGGAAAAGAAGCGATCGATGGAATGCGACGGGATTTGTACAGTCAAGAAACGGTTTTTCAGGAACTGTTGTCGAAACTTAGTCCCGATCATCCACAGGTACAACAAGCCAAAGAAAAGCTAGACGCATCGCGTAAGATTTTTGATCAAAATGCGGTCAACTTGGTCGAAACCACGCTGGGTGCCAACAACGTTTACGAAGCTGTCAAGATTGCCATCATGCAAAAACAGCCCGCCCTGGAGGCACTTCAATCGAGGGTGAATATCCTGAAGAAGCAAATCGATACCGTGCAAAAATCTTTGGCTGAATTCAATATGCAGGAAAAGAATTTTTTGCGGCTGCAACGTGACATGGTCATTCAAGATGAAAACTACAAACGACACTCCCGGACGCTTCTCCACGCCAACATGGACACCTCGCTTCAGGAAAGCAATTTATCCAACTTGAGTATTTTCCAGTCCGCAACTTTCAACCCCAAGCCGGCACGACCCAATAAAGCCTTGAATCTGGCAGCGGCGTTGTTTCTGGGTTTAACTGGCGGAATCGCTTGGGCCATTCTTCTCGAACATCGTCAACGATCGAAAGATCGAAGACCGCAACTGGAAGTCTCCCTCGATTTGCCGGTGGTCGCGTCGATCCCTCGACAGCGTGCGCGTGAACTTACGGGCACAAATTAAAGTTTGAAATAGGCTGGGACTCCCAGCCAGTTATGAAAAGCGGAATAGGACATGAATCAGCACATGACCACTGAACGAAAAACGGCCACTCACAACATGCGGCGATACCGCGCGGGACAGTTTGACCCGTTACCCTACCATGCATTGTTGACAAACGTCGGATGGCATTCCGCTGCGCCCAGGCAACGAAGACTTTTGTCTTTTACCAGTTCGAATCGGCACGAAGGCGTTTCCACGATTGTCTGTCAGTTAGCGATCTCGACGGCTTTTGATTCGAAGAACGTATTGCTGGTCGATCTCAATGAAGATCATCCAAATTTAGGTTTCGTGTTTAATCTGAGCAAAAATCAAGGCTTCATCGAGTACGTCCGCGATGGAAGTCTTGAGTCAATTCAAGCCTCACGAATTCCAAATCTCTCGGTGATGCCGTTTGGCGTTCCGCCGTTTGAGGCGCCGTTGGCGATGCCGTTTGAGAGTTTGATGGAACCTTTGCTCGATCAGTTTGAATTGGTGATTCTCGATCTTCCTGCCGTCAGTTCCGGTCCATCGATGCTGCGCTGGGCGCCGTATCTGGACAGCTTAATTCTGGTGGTCAGCTCGCAGACGTCCACCGAAATAGCGTCCAAGGCAATTGAAGTTGTCAGAGGCGCTGGTGGAACGCTCTGTGGAGTCGTACAAAACGAGATTTAATCCCCTTGTAACTTTACCTGTTACTACTATTGCCGCAGATGGGCTGGCTGCGGTTCCTCTTTTACTTTCACGTTGTCACGGTTCGATTTACCTCATGTCAGGCGAAATTATCAGTAACGAGCCTGCCTTAGGTGATGCTTCCGAGCATCGGACAACTCTCACACGATTGTCGATCGGCTATTGGATTCGAGAGATGCTCCGGATCGATCGAGTCAGTTGGCTGGCGTTAATCGATCAGGGAATCGTAAGCGGGATCAGTTTGGTTGTGTCCGTGATTGTCGGTCGTCTTTGTGGCGCGGAAGGGTTGGGGATGTACGCGCTGGGAATGTCCATTTTCGTGCTGTTCACGGGGCTTCAGTCGGCGCTCATTTCTTCGCCCTATACGGTGCTGCGAACTCGACGCGAGGACGACGAAGCGGAAAAACGTTTTGCGGGTAGCTCATTGGTCGGTCTCGGACTGGTCAGCTTGTTGGCGATACTGCTGCTTGGAGTTGTTTACAGCTTTTTTCGATTGGTGCCAGCCATTCCGGATTTTGATTCGGTCGTGCTGGCTGTCATGCTGCTGATTCCGTTTCTGATGATGCGAGATTTCGTCAGACGCTATGTGTATTCTTACTACCTGTTGGGTACCGCCGTGGCGATCAACTTCGCGGTGTTTGCCATTCAACTCGTTAGTTTGTTGATTCTGGCATGGTTCGGAAAGTTGACTCCAATCAGTGCCTTTGGTTGCCTGGCGTTAGGTTGTGGAGTTTCAGCCTTCGTCTGGCTAATCAGAAACAGAACCCGTTTTGAAATTGACCTGTCGGTTGTCAAAGCCCATCTGTTGGAACAATGGGTGCTCGGTCGCTGGGTTCTGGTGGAGTTGCTGCTGGCGACGGTGGGCGTCTATCTGGTTCACTGGATGATCACTTTGCTGATGGATTCCACGGCGACCGGTGTTTTCGCGGCCTGTCTGGTGGTGGTAAATCTCTCCAGTCCATTTTTGCAGGGAATGGGCAATATTCTTTCGCCTAAATTCGCGACGGTGGCAGCCAAAGATTCCGTCGATTTAATTCACGGAGTACTCCTGCAATCCGTGCTGACGATGATGGGCGTGATGTTAATTTTCACGCTCGGCTGTATTTTGTTTGGTGAATCGATACTGGAATTTTTGTATCCGGAAACCGAATACGCCGGCCACGGATGGATCATTGTCTTGCTGGCAGTTCGCGGCCTGATTGGCTCGGCGACAATTTCCATGCGTCATGCTTTGATTGCCATGCATCAACCACGGGCAAGTTTTGCCTGCACGGTGGTGGCCGTGATGACGACCTTTGTGCTGGGATTGATCTTGATTCCAGAGTTGGGAATTATGGGTGGGGCAATTGCCATGGTATTTGGAGCTGTCAGCGAGGTCATCGTGAATTGTTATGCCTATCTATCGGTCGTGCGACGTGTTGCCATCGACGCGACGGAAGGCGGGATGAAGTCTGATGAATAGATTAGATTCTGGCGAGAAGTTGATCGATCAAGACAGCCCCTATCGCTGGTGGTCGGTTTATTTTTGTATCTTCATGTTGATGATCGCCACCGTATCGCCTCCCGAAGAATTCAAAATAAGCAATGCTGGCACTCAGTCAATTCTGCCACCAGCAATTCTTAAACTCCTCAAATTGGCTGCACGTGGTTGCGCAGCCATGATTCTTGTGTACAGCCTGTTGGCGGCGAGTGGAAGTATCCGCTTCCGGAAAACATTTCCTCGGATGCTACCGATCCTTGCTTTTGGTGCATTCGGGGTGGTCTCCGTGGCTTGGTCGCCTGAAAAGTCGACTTCGATCGTGCAAGTGGCCTCATTCGTTACTCTGCTGCTGCTGGCGTGGCTGGTAGCGATCTATTGGTCAAGTGAGATGGACATTTCTCGTATTTTGAGGTTTGCTTCGTTCGTTTTGATGTTTATCTCGCTGGGATTAATCGTGTTGCATTTTGCCGACCCACGAGTGGCCGCGCTAACGCGGGATTCGTCCGGCTTGTTTCACTCGACGATGAGCGGATCCGCGGCGTCGTTAGCTGTGGTCACTTTGTTTTCCTGCCATTTCATTTGGGGATGGGGATGGACGAAACAATTGTTGTTACCCGCTACTGTGATCCATGTGGGGACGATGATGATCGGTGGAAACCGACTTTCGCTGGCATTGGCTCTGCTGGTTTGTGGTGTGGCATTCTTGCTGACTTCCAAAATCATTTCGATTGCTTGGGCGATGCTGGCTGCTGCCGTCGTAGGGATTGGCTATCTTTGCCTCGATCCAGGACTACTGATGTCCGACAGCCTTGTCGAAAAATTGAATCAATTTACAGTGCAGGGTCAAAGTCAACATGAACTCGGCAGTTTCTCCGGGCGCACCGAAATGTGGGAGAAAATGTGGGATTCCTATCTGAAATCTCCCCTGATCGGTCATGGATACTTTGTCACTTCGCCAACCGCTCGAATCTTCGTCTGGGGAGAATGGGGCAATTGGACAGCACACAACTTTTTTCTGCAGGTGTTGGTCACGCTTGGAGCTGTTGGACTTCTGATGCTAGTGGCAGGGATCGGAGTTGTTGCTTGGCCGGTTCTGAAGAAACTTGGAGGACATGATCGTGCGCAATACCGCTCTGCGTTGCTATTGGCTTTGATGGGGATGTGGTTTCTCGGTTGGGGAACCTTGAACGAATCATTCATTGGCCCACTCTCACCGGAATCCGTGATGTTTGCATTGCTGTTGGGTTTTGGCGTTGCGCTGGCCAACCAAGCCTCTGCTGCAAAGGTGGAAGATGAATCAACCTGCGATCGTGTTGGACAGGGTTCATGAAAATCGTGCTTGCCCATAATTTTTACCAACTGCCTGGTGGCGAAGATCAGGTATTTTCGGACGAAGCCTGGTTGCTCGAACAGCGCGGCCATGCGGTAGTTCGTTACCAAAAGAAAAATTCTGATATAAAAAAAATGAGCAAATTCGATCTCGCCACCTCCACGATTTGGAATCGGGAAGTGCTGCAGGAGTTCAGCGATTTATTGGACGACTTCCAGCCCGATGTAGTGCACTTCCACAACACGTTCCCACTTATTTCCCCCTCGGCGTATGCTGCGGCAAAGCGCCATGGTATTCCAGTCGTGCAAACACTGCATAATTTTCGGATGATTTGTCCGGGAGGCGGCTTGTTGCGAGACGGAAAAGTTTGTCAAAAATGTTTAGGTAAATCGATGGCATGGCCGGCGATTCAGCACAAGTGTTACCGAAATCGACGGATAGAAAGCAGCTTGGTGGCATTTGGCAATGCATTTCATCATTTAAAGAAAACATGGATCAAAAATGTTGATTCATTTATTACCTTGACCAATCACTCCCGGCAAATATTTGCCGCAGGGGGAATTCCGAGCGAAAAGCTGACCGTCAAACCCAACTTTGTCCGTCCCGACCCCGGTGTTTCCGAAAAGACGGGGGAATATGCCGTTTTCGTTGGTCGCTTATCCCATGAAAAGGGCATCGATGTTCTAGTAGAAACGTGGGGCAGTGAGAATCCATTTCCTGTTCCGCTGATAATCATCGGCGACGGGCCGTTGGCCGAGTCGGTCGTCAAGTTAACTAGTCAGAACACAAACGTTTCTTGGTTAGGGCATTTACCCTTCGAAGATGTCCTGGTTCGTATCCGAGGTGCCAAAATGCTCATTATG
>JBGSKR010000232.1:0-4935 GCA_041741135.1 Mariniblastus sp. | reverse complement strand
AATGACCCCAACATACATGCCCTTGATGCCAACCTGAATCATCGAAGTCACAATGCCGCCAGCATCGATAATCTCGGGGTGCAATGTCGGATCGCCAGCACCACCGGAAGCGATCAAGATATCAAACACTGGAAACTGCTTTGCCAACGTGCGACATTCCTCCAGCGAGGCATGAGCCACCAAGACCTTCAAATCACATTGAGCCGCCTGAATTTTCGGTACAACTTGGTTGAGTCCCTCTGCCGCGCTTAGAATGGACAAATCATCGACCTCCTTCAACGGCGTCAAATACTCATCTCCCAGTACCATCGTGACTCCAATTTTCTTCCCACCCGCTTGGATGATTTCAAATTTCTGACTGACATCCGGCGCGACGACTTCAACGTTTGCCGAAGTAAAACGAGTATGGCCGTTGGGACAATCCAACATCGCCTGGCACACATCAATCGATGGCAACTTCAGATCATCCGGGCCAAGTCCAATGACCTCGTAGTCCATCACACTGCTAAGTGCTTGATAGGTCTTCCCCAATTTTAAAATGGGTTGCTGTCCAAACCGACGAACCTGGTTACCTGAATCGATCGCCACCAAATCCCAGCCTCGATCTTTAAGAACTTTCATTGCCGAATGACGGCGCATCAATCCACCTTTTTGGTTCGCCAAACCGGTGCAACCGCAAGGCTCCATATAACCGTATTGATCTCCCGAAACAAAAATTGCGAATGCTGGTTTGTCCCAGTCTTTAATTAAGTCTTCTGCCTTGGGTAGGGATTCTGATTCGGTAGAAGTCGGATTTTCAGAGGCCGAGTTACTACTGGCTGCCTCGCCATCAGCGGCGGTCTGAGTCGTCACTCCGCCTGCTGAAGCTGCCTTAGGCTCTTGAGAAGAAGTGCTAGCAAGTCCACCGTCAGCGGCCAGCATAAAACGCAACAGCATCATCGGTTGCTCGCAACCAGCGGTCGCCATCAACGCAACGAGTGCCAACAACAGAAGGGTGAACCGACCGAGTATCCAAATTAGGTTCATGAATCTCTCTCACAGTGGGTCGCTGTGCAACAGAACAGCCGTCCTGGCCTCAATTTTAGAAGAGTTTGGGAAAAAGATCAAAAATCGACACCTCCCAAATCTGACGACTTGTAAGATACCTTGACCACGATTTTCCGTAAATGGCAACGCTTGAAAAAAGCCTGATCGAACACGCAGAGTATTAAACGATTTTTATAAAACGGTTGCCGGTCTCAGTGACTACGCCGTCCGATGTCGCTCTCGCAACCATGTCCGACACTCGGTAAAAAAATCCTGAAAGTCGGCTCGCTGATAATCAGGATAAGTCCATCTCGCGTGAGTCCAACCTCGCCCCCGAAAATGCAACGTCACTTCCGCAAAGATTCCGTCTCGCAAGTAAATGCGATGATCGCGGTCTTTGGTTGTGACCAATACCAATTTCGCTTCGCTTATATATCCCGGGTCAATATTCACCGGTCGTGGTTCAGGAAACGAATTCTCTCTCGCGTATTGGGCCTCCCAATCGTTGGACACTTGCTTGGTGTCAGCAATCGCAGCCGGGTCGATCAACTTTTCAAAGGCTAAAAACTGTTTCTTCAAATCCTGACCCATGGATTTTTCGTAATATTCCGTTTCGGTAAAATCAAAAAGCGGACTACGTTTAGCGATCGGCCCCCAAATTCCCTCCGCCCGCGCCGCCGACCAATCGAACGCAGCAAGATTACGACTGGTAACCGCAACGACTAACAGCACCGGTTTGTGTTCTGTCAATTGACCCATGCAAACTAATAACTCTTCGCAAAGATCGCACGATCGACTGTCTTGCGACCTGTGAAAATACAAATACCGGGAATCTTCTCGTCGTCTACCGGAATGCAGCGCGGCGTGACCTTCAGTGGTTTCAAGATCTCATCCGTCTCGGGGCAGTCCACAAAATGGCAATGAGCAAAACCACCATGAATTTCAGGACGTTTCTCATTCTGGGAAGTGAAGAAGGCTTTGAACTCGTCCAGTGATTCAATCACGCGAGTATTTTCCTGACGCAACTGCAGTGCTCGCTGGAACAGGCCGTCTTGTATTTCGGTCAAAATTGAAGGCAGCGTAGCAACAAAATCCGCGCGGCTCATGCCAACCGATTTGGGCTGATCACGCCGACCCACAAAGACCGTTCCGCTTTCGATATCGCGCGGACCGACTTCCACTCGGATTGGCACGCCACGCTTAATGTGATGCCACTTTTTCTCACCGCCTCGCACGTCGCGTTCGTCGATCATGACGCGCACCGATTGATCGTGATACTTTTGATTAGCGATTTCGGATTTAAGTGACTGGCAATACTCCATCACTGCGGCCTGTTCTTCGTCGTTACGGAAAATGGGGAGGATCACAATCTGCTTCGGAGCAAGTCGTGGCGGCAGCACCAATCCATCATCGTCACTATGCGTCATGATCAACGCACCGATCAAACGCGTCGAAACGCCCCACGAAGTCGTCCACGCAAATTCTTCGCCACCGTCTTTGGATTGAAATTTAATCTCTTGAGCTTTCGAAAAATTCTGGCCAAGGAAATGCGACGTGCCGGCCTGAAGCGCTTTCCGGTCTTGCATCATCGCTTCCACCGACAATGTCAAGTCAGCCCCGGGAAACCGCTCGCCCGCCGTTTTCTCGCCGCGAATCACCGGCACCGCCATGTAATTCTCCAAAAAGTCCGCATACACATCCAGCATCAAATGCGTTTCTTCCATCGCCTCGGATTGAGTCGCATGAGCCGTGTGGCCTTCCTGCCAAAGAAATTCCGTCGTCCGCAAAAACAATCGCGTTCGCAGCTCCCACCGAACCACGTTCGCCCATTGGTTGATCTTCAGCGGCAGGTCGCGATAGGACTGCACCCATTTCGCAAACATTGCACCGATGATCATCTCACTCGTGGGACGAACGATCAGCGGCTCTTCCAGCAACCCGGCAGGCACGAGTCCGCCATCAGGGCCGGGCTCAAGCCGATGATGAGTCACGACGGCACATTCTTTTGCGAACCCTTCGACATGCTCGGCTTCTTTTTCCAAAAAACTTTTCGGAATGAAGAGTGGAAAGTATGCGTTCTCGTGGCCAGTGTCTTTGAACATTTTGTCCAAAGCCGCTTGCATATGTTCCCAGATTCCGTACCCCCACGGCTTGATCACCATACAACCGCGGACAGGCGAGTTCTCAGCCATGTCAGCCGCTTTGATGACTTGTTGATACCACTCGGGATAGTCTTCCGCGCGTGTTGGTGAGATTCCAGTTTTTGCCATGTTGTTCGGTGTTCAGTGAGCGGTTTCAGAATTTGTAGATTGAGATTTTTTTAAAAACATCATCGAGAAAGTTGCCGTATTCTAGGGCTCAAGTGAACTTCTTTCGAGTAGCCGTCGCCGTTCTTGTTGAACAAGCACAATCGCTTTAGAATCCAATCCTTCGTCGACAATGTCCAACTGACTACTGACTTCTGACAACTGACTACTGAAAACCGAAAACTCAAATCCCATGAATCGCCGATTTGTCAAAGAATTTACCGACGGTGACACGATCGACCAGGTCTTTCTCGCTTCCGAAAAACAGCTTCGCACGAACCGCAATGGAAATCTCTACCTCCAAGTCCGCTTGTCGGACAGAACCGGGTCGCTGACTGCGATGTTGTGGAACGTCAAAGAGAAAATAGCCGAGAGCTTTTCCAACGGCGATTTCATTCACGTCATCGGCGCGGCACAACTATACAACGGAGGAATGCAGGTCGTCGCAAAAGAGATCGACCGAGTTGATTCCTCTACCATCAACGCCACCGATTTCGAAACTCTTTCCACGGTGGACGTAGAAAAAATGAGTGCCCGTGTTGCTGAATTGCTACGTGGCATGGGCAACCTCCACCTCAGCAATCTGGCCGAGTGTTTTTTAATCGACGAAGAATTTATGAAGGGACTTCGCGCGGCTCCGGCGGGGATCAAAAACCATCACGCCTATCATGGCGGCCTGCTGGAACACGTTCTTTCGTTGATGGAACTGGTCACCGTCGTCGCCCCACGTTATCCCAGTCTCAATGCCGACGTGTTGCTGATGGGAGCTTTCTTGCACGACCTCGGAAAGATTCAGGAACTGATCTACGAACCCGATCTAGGTTACAGCGACGCCGGTCAGTTGATCGGGCATTTGGTGATCGGCGTGCAGATGCTTGACGCGATGATTGCCGAAACTGAAAAACAAGCGGGCGAAGAATTTCCTGTCGAACTGGCGAACCATTTGCGACACCTGATTGTCTCCCACCATGGCGAGTACGAATTCGGCAGCCCGAAGTTGCCGATGACGACCGAAGCCATTGCGTTGCACTTACTGGATAATCTCGACGCAAAAATTCACAGCTTCGGGCAACTGATCGAAGACGACGTCAACAAATCCAGCCCGTGGACCGTCTACCACCCGTCCATCGGACGCAAGCTCTATAAATCTTAACAGCCGTGGTTTTTCGTGGCATAAACTTCCAGCTTGTGATTCTCCTTGTTGCATTGAAGTTCTTGCTGATGCGAATTCTTCGTGAGTTACGAGAATGCCGAAAGTTTTTCGGTCTGCCTGCATTTGCCGCTCCGATAATGGGTTAAAAAATGGTGGGTTTAGTAAATACCACTCTGCCTCTCGACATTTTCGTAACCGTTCACGGAGATCTCGAAAAAGATCGCGGATCGACGAGGTTCGTAGTCGAAGTCGTGAGACTTCGGTTTTATCTGTTTGGTAAGTTTCCGAACTCTCACGAGTCCGGCTACAATCCGTGAACGGCTACCATTCTTTTTAATATCCCATGCAAAACCTTCCGCATCCCATTCGAATCTTGATTCTCGGGGTGGTCGGTGCGCTGCTGGGTGCGTTCATCAATTGGGCCATTTATCGCTGGCCTTATTTTCTGAA
>JBGSKR010000231.1:0-2752 GCA_041741135.1 Mariniblastus sp. | reverse complement strand
TCCACCCATCACTCGCTGGTCACTTTAGTCCAAAGTGCCAATTTCTACATCAGCCCAAACTGGCGGCTCACGAATCATACAAGAGTGTTGCAGCAACAGGAACAAGCGACTGATGGACACGAGCGATCGACCGTGGGATAATCCCTTAAAATTCCCTCAAGCTTCGATTAGCTTTGCCTGATTGCCAGCAAAATGTCGAGAGAGATTGCGGTTGAACGGTTTCCAAACCACGATCCACTAACCAGTAATTCGCGACCGATAGCGAATGCTCAAGGCCTTCGTCGCATGACCAACCACTACCCACAACTCGTTTGATAAAAAGTTCAGGAATGAGTGATAGTCTGATGACGATGATGTTACCTTGGTTGGCCCAATCTCGCAGAAACCGGGAGGTCCGGCGGTTGATCGCGGACCGGCGGTTCTTGAACCTTGGTGCCAGTGAACCTCCTTGGCCGGGCTTCGTGACTTGCGGATTGGCTACTGGAATCGTCGAGATTGAACACGACGCGACAACGCCCTACCCATCGCCGATGAAAGGGCATTTTGAGTTCATATGGTCGGAAAGGATGCTCGAGCACATTAGGTGCGAGCTATTTCCTTCGCTCTTTGCGGAACTGAAGTTGATCATGCGCCCGGAAGGCCGGACGAGGTTCTGTCTTCCAATCTGTTTTTTCGGAACGCCGACGGTCAACATGGTTCGCGAGGGCAATGCGGAGCGGTGCGCAGGCTTCGGTCACGTTAGTTGGTTCACATATGAAGGTTTCGGACCAGTGACGCCCGAAGTCTTTGGTCGCTCAACTCCGCCAAACCAAAGGATGCGCTGGGAAGATTTACTCCAACCGCTTGGTCTTAGGTATATTTCGATTCGTCATTACGATTCGAGTGGCAATCTTTTTCTCGACGCCAATGTGCTGCGCGATGAAACCAAACACCCGTTTACTGATCGTCCCGAGATTGTACTACTTCGACCGGACTCAATCATTTTTGATATCGTACATGCCTGACATAAAAACTATTGAAAAAGCCGACTTGCGATCTCTTACATGTTGACGTCGTTCTAACACGGGTTGCAATTTAATGGCCGGACGAGACTCTTGGTGTGCCGCAAATGCGTTGGGATTCAGCGACATTAACCCCGAATAACTCGACACTAAGCCCGCCCGACCAGTCATTCATTTCGGTGCGAACCTGCCATCTCCATTCGTGTCTTTAGCATCCAACAGGAAAATGCAAACCAATGAATCAATTCAACAACAACTCATCAAACTTTGACGACTCATCAGACGACTGGTGAGGCGGTGGGGTATGTCGTAGCTGCATAACACAAATCACCCAAACCCGCCTGGTCAACTGATTAGGCGGGTTTTTTCGTATTTCCATCTGTATTTTTTTCGACATGTCGGCTGCTCTGGGGCTGCAAGTGCACAAAAAAATTGCGAAGGCTGCTCACCTTCGCAATTGGCCAGCGGACATGTATTCCCTCAACAAAGGAGAATTTGAGCTATGGTTACTAAAATGAATGTCAACGTCGGAACCATCGGTCACATCGACCACGGCAAAACGACACTCACCGCAGCATTGCTTCGAGTCCAAGCCACCAAAGGCTTGGCAAAAGTGAAAACCTATCAAGAGATCGCCAAAGGTGGAATCGAACGGGACAAGAACAAAACCGTCACGATTCTGGCTTCGCACGTCAAGTACGAAACCGAAAGTCGAGCGTACGCGCACAGCGACTGTCCCGGTCATGCCGACTACATCAAGAACATGATTACCGGCGCGGCTCAAATGGATGGCGCAGTGCTCTTGGTCTCGGCTGTTGATGGTCCGATGCCGCAGACTCGCGAACATATCTTGTTGGCGCGTCAAATCGGCGTGCCGCACTTGGTCGTGTTCATGAACAAATGCGATTTGGTCGACGATCCGGAGTTGCTCGAGCTGGTTGAACTCGACTTGCGCGAAATGCTTACGCAGTACGGTTTCGCTGGCGATGCTGTGCCAGTGATCCGAGGCTCGGCCAAGTTGGCTCACGACAACCCAACCGACGCCGACTCGATCGCCTGTATCAACGAACTGCTGCAAGCACTCGACACCACGATTCCCGACCCAGTGCGATTGATTGATAAACCGTTCTTGATGCCAATCGAGAATGTGTTTTCGATCGCCGGTCGCGGTACAGTGGTGACGGGCAAAATCGAACAAGGCATTGTGCGTTCGGGCGACGCCGTCGAGATCATCGGCTTGACGGATCAGACGGTTAGTGATGTGGTCACCCAAGTCGAATCGTTCGCTGAAGTTCTCGATTCAGGTCGCGCTGGCGACAACGTGGGTTGTTTGCTTCGCAAGACGTCTCACGATGCGGTTCAAAAAGGCCAAGTGCTCGCCGCCCGTGGCAGCGTGACGCCGCGTCGTCAGTTTGAAGCTGAAGTTTATGTGCTCAAGAAAGAAGAAGGTGGACGTCACACTCCGTTCTTCGATGGCTACACGCCGCAGTTTTTCTTCCGCACTACGAACGTTACCGGCACGACCAACGTGATCGGCAATGCTCAAATGGCTATGCCTGGAGATGGCGTGCAATTGAGTGTTCAACTTTTGCAGCCCATTGCCCTGAGTCTTGGCGATCATTTCGCGATCCGTGAAGGGGGTAAGACCGTCGGTTCCGGGGTTGTTACCAAAGTAACCGCGTAGTCCGAAACTTAAACGCCCGCCAGTTGCCAACAACTCGCGGGCGTTTTCTTTTTGTGCATACAAAACT
>JBGSKR010000230.1:0-5127 GCA_041741135.1 Mariniblastus sp. | reverse complement strand
GGCCCGATTTGCTATTTGATGTTGCGGCCATATTACTAGTAGAGACAAGTGAAATGAACAAATCAACGATTTCGAGGACTGTCGTTTGTCTGGCGCTCTTGCTGATCATTTTCAGCAACGTCGCGTCAGCATGTCCGACTTGCAAAGACAGTTTGCATGGAGATACGGCACTTGGCTACGCCATCAGTATCCTCTTTATGATGGGGATGCCGTTTTTGATTTTCAGCTTCTGGGCCGTAACGATCGTACGCTTACGGAAGCAGTGTCGAGAGAGAAGTGAGAATTGAGAAGTTGACCATTCCATAGGTTCACGAAACTTTTGCGACTGCGGCTACTTTTACTCAGTGGCCACCCGCTGGCGACCGTTACATAACACGGTAGCCACGTTTTCGTGAGCGTAGCTCAAACACAGTTGACATCACGCTAACCACGGTGCTGTCATCGCTTAACGATCGCTGGCTTTGAGAGAATCCGCAGGGGTGCGACTTTGGAAGCCACCCGTCTTGCGATCAATCGATTCGATTTTCGGTTTTCCGCGAACGCCCATCCGACTAAGCAGTTTTTGTAAATCGATAATTTGCACGGTGTTGCTCTCGGCTTGATCGCGAAGCGTGTTCATGGCACGGACGACATTCGTATTTGCCCCTGGACCAGTTTCGGGTGATTCGCCTTCGACGAGGTAGCGAACGGTTTCGTTGATTTCGCCTTGGATGTTTCCTTCGTCATCATGCCAAGCAACAACAACGCCACCATTTTTCTTGATCATCTGGATCAGTTTTTCGGTGTCTGAACTACCATCGCCATCCATATCGAAATATCCCGAAAGTGCCATCGGAACAGGGTGGCCGGGGTCCCAAGTAGCAGTCAGCACATAGTCTCCGGGAAGAATCGGATTGGTTGGATCTTCGGTAGTAATTCGTGCTTCCGCTTGATTGTCACTGACTCGCACAACTTCCACCGTAGCTTTGTGTTGACCACTTTCGAAATTGGTGACGCTTCGGTCAAAAACAGAAAACGAGCGATTGACGGTCAAGCCATCCAGGATGCCGAGATTGATATAGACGGCTTGAATGTTCGCGGCGACTTTGGTGATTTCTCCGTCCGGTCGATCAAAGACTTCTTTTTCGTAGATGTTAATCTTGTTTTTCAGGTTTTTGTTTTGCCCGTCGGTTGTTGTGACTTGATTTTGTAGCTCCCGCTTTTCACCATCCGTCTTCAGTTTGAGTTCTTCGAGTTTTGCATTGACGGACTTTATTTCTTCGAGACTTTGGTCCAATGACGCGGTCAATTCTTTCTGTTTGGCTGCCGATTCGGCTTTGAGTTTCTGGATGTCATTTTCCAAAGTCTCTTTGGAAGATTGAAGTTGCGTGACCTCAGTTTGCTTGGCTGCAATTTTGGTTTGTGCGTCCTGTTCCGCTAATGCTGCTTCTTGAACTTTGATGTTTAACTCGTTGTGCTTTTTCGCTAATACGTTACTAATCCCGGAGATTAGTTTGCGGTAGGTTAAATCTTGGGCTTGACCGACTTCGGTCGAGGCACCATTGGCTCGCATATCTTTTTCAAAAATGGCTTTGGCTTCTTCAACCGCTGTGACAATCTTTTCGATTTGGCTGCGTTGAGCCGGTTCGAGTTCATTGGAAGTTGCGAGGCGGCGGAGCGAGTCAATTTGTGTTTCGACTTCCGCAACGCTCGGCCCTAAGTCGCCGATCCAAGCTTTCAAAATTTCGGCTTGAATCTCATTGGCTTGACTGCGCTTTTCAGCCAGCTTCATTTCTGATTCGACAGCGATCCGATTGTCATAGTACTCGTTCATCTTGGAAATACCCAAGAACGCAGCGAGGGCCAAGACTAGCGATAGCAATACTAGAACGATAACGGCAATCAAGTAGCCCTGATTTTCTCTGGCAGCCATAAGTTGTTCCTAATTCAGCCCGATTAACGACCGGCGATGTCGATAAAATTTTAGAAATTGACGTGATGATGAGCGGTGAAAAACCGTCGCCCGCCACCCATGTTATGAGCAATCGGAGTATCGGTTCATTGGTGATTCGAACACCACTGGCAGCCCTGCAACCGGTATAAAAAGTTATACCTCAATTACACGCAATTGGACGGGCACCCGCACGATTTCCGTTGGGTTCTTCACCAGTACACCAGTAGACTAATATTCTAAATCGGGAGTTCGCAGGTGTCAAACTTTATGAATTGTCCGGTTTGGAATCTCTTTGGTTGAAGGATGACTGATTGCAGCGATTGCAGCGAAGATAGGTTGGCTCGCATCCGGGTTTTTTGCTGGATTCCTCGCGTTCTGTCCCAAGGTTGGTGGAATTCTTTTTGCGGAAAGACTAAATTAAAGAGTCGGTATCCATCTAAAATTCGATTAGCCTTAATCATTAGTTGGACAGGAGAGCGTTGGCGTTCAGCAATCGGTTCTCGGATTCTAAGTTTTGAAATTTTTGTCGGCGAATTGTTCGAACCCTGAAAGCGACTCAGATTAATGCTTGTCATTGGGCTTGTCGGCGGTGTCGCCAGCGGAAAAAGTTTTGTGGCTCAATGTTTCGGTGATCTGGGGGCAGAAGTTGTCGACGCTGACAAAATTGGACATGAGGTTTTGAATCGGACTGCGGTCATTGCGCAGATACTTAGGTTGTGGCCGGATGTTCAACTGGTGGATGGAAAGATTGTCAGATCTTCTTTAGCCAAAATTGTTTTTGCCTCCGTTGCGGACGATTGTCCGTTAAAAAAATTGGAATCGATTGTGCATCCTTTCATTGGTCAGCAAATTGACCTGCAGTTGAGTCGAATGGCGGAGCAGCTATTTGTAGCGGCAGTTTTGGACGCTCCAGTGATGTTCAAAACCGGCTGGGACAAGAGATGTGACAAAATCGTTTTTGTGGATACCGAATTGTCCGTACGACAGCAACGTGCTTTGTCACGGGGGTGGTCGATTGAAGAGCTTGCTCAACGCGAACAGTTTCAGCTTTCCGTTGAACAAAAACGTCACCTAGCAACCGACGTTGTTGACAATTCGAGGTCCCGTTCCGAAACTTTGGCTCAGGTCGAGCGATTGTGGAATCAGTGGGGTTTGAGGCGAATGCCAATTTCATCTCCCAGTAATGACAAAATTTAAATGCCTTCTTTCGTCCGGCCGGATTAACTTTTTGGAAGACCACTTGTCCAACTAGAAACCAAAGCTTTTAACGACCAATCTCTGGAGTGGAGTTTCTTCATGCCAGATTCTCATTCATTAACCAAACAGCTAACTCCCATTTCCAATAAATCAAAAAATTCCGGGACGTCGATGCCGACCAATTTATCCAAGCAAGAATTTGTATTGGATCTTTCGGCGATGGAAAGGCTGCGCGAGATTCAATCGGCTGGTGAAGCGGTTTCCATTGCTGAGGCCATTGCCCGCGATAAATCAACGGGAGCTGTATCTGATGCATCCCATCGTTTGCCGCCGCATGACACCGCAACGACGGTCAAAGTTACCGATCTGCAGCGCATGTCGAATTTGCAACTGACCAACCTTTGCGAACAGGAACAGATTCCTATTCCGTCCGACGCATCCAAGCAAGAGCTGGTTTTCGCAATCCTCAAACAGCGCGTGAAAACCGGCGGCATCATGAGTGGCGAGGGTACCTTGCAGATTCTGCCGGATGGATTCGGTTTTCTGCGCAGCCCTCAATATCAGTATGTCAGTTGTCCTGATGACATTTATGTGTCGCCGAGTCAAATTCGAAAATTCAAACTGAGTGATGGTTCTACGATCCGAGGTTTGATTCGACCGCCCAAAGAGAACGAGCGATATTTCGCGCTGTTGCGAGTCGATACCGTGAATGGTCTCGATCCGTCTGAAAACGCCAAACGTCGTAAGTTCGACGAGTTGACGCCGCTGCATCCCGAAGTGCAAATCGTGCTTGAGCATGATCCCAAAGAATTCTCGACTCGCGTGATCGACTTGTTGACGCCGCTTGGGTTTGGCCAACGAGCGTTGATCGTGAGCCCGCCGCGCACTGGGAAAACTGTCTTGATGCAAAAAATGGCTCGTGCCGTTCTTAAGAACTATTCGGCGGCCTACGTCATTCTGTTGCTGATCGACGAGCGGCCGGAAGAGGTCACGGACATGGAACGAGAGGTTCGCAGCGATCGCTGTGAAGTCATTGGTTCGACCTTTGATGAAAATGCGACACGACATATTCAGGTCGCCGAAATGGTTTTGGAAAAAGCCAAACGGCTGGTCGAAAGCGGAGTCGATGTCGTTCTGTTTCTGGATTCGATCACGCGATTGTCACGAGCTTACAACGCCGAATGCCAACAATCGGGTAAGACGATGAGCGGTGGCTTGGACGCGAACACCATGCAAAAGCCCAAAGCGTTTTTTAGTGCGGCTCGCAAATTAGAAGAAGGTGGGTCCTTGACCATTGTCGCAACCGCCCTCATCGATACGGGGAGTAAAATGGACGACGTGATCTTCGAAGAGTTTAAGGGCACCGGCAATCTGGATATTGTCTTAAGTCGCTCTCTCGTCGAAAGGCGTATCTGGCCAGCAATCGACATTAAAACCAGCGGTACTCGTCGCGAAGAAAAATTGTTTTCAGCAGATGATTACGAACAAATTTGTTTGGTGCGCCGCTCTCTCAGTGATTTGAATCCACCGGAAGCCATGGACTCGTTGACCACGCGACTGAAGAAAACGAAATCCAATTCAGAATTTCTGCAAACTTTCAGTTCCAACTCTTGAAGGACGTTAAGCTTTGAAATCCAGCCCGAGCGAGAGTGCCGCACTTCGCCAGCACAGCCCATCCGTCGCCACGCGAAAATTCGCGATCGTCGTTTCTCGCTATCACGATTCGATCACGCAGAAATTGCTCAGCGGAGCAATCGAAACGCTGCACGCCCACTCGGTACCCGATGATCAAATCGATGTGTTGTGGGTTCCCGGTGCTTGGGAGATTCCGTTCGCGGTTCAGCGAGTTCTGCAAACGCGAAAGCTCGATGGCGTGATCTGTCTGGGTTGCGTGATTCGCGGTGAAACCACTCACGATCAGCACATCAACACGACCGTCAGCAACAGCCTCGGACAATTGGGGTTGCAACACACTACGCCAGTCGCCTTTGGCGTGT
>JBGSKR010000229.1:0-1902 GCA_041741135.1 Mariniblastus sp. | reverse complement strand
ACGACTTGTTCGTAACCAACACCACCCGATTGCAACGCGGCATCGATGAAGGCATCGCGAATAGCATTCTGATCAAAGTCAATCAAATCGGAACGCTTACCGAAACGGTTCAAGCAATCCAGCTTGCGCATCGAAACGGTTTCACCAGTATCTCCAGTCACCGCAGCGGCGAAACCGAAGACTCGACCATCGCCGATCTCGCAGTTGGTTTGTCGACCGGTCAAATCAAAACGGGTTCAGCTTCCCGCAGCGATCGCATGTCGAAGTACAACCAGCTATTGCGAATTGAAGACATGTTAGGTGACAGTGCCGTTTACGCTGGCCCGCTTTTTTTGAAGAAACTAAAACAAGCTGCGGCAGTGTAAGCGTACCGAGTCAGTGCGAAGGTTGCCTGCTCAGTTTTGTGACACGCGACACGCTACGCCGCTTTGCGGCCGTTGTGTCGCAGGCGCAGTTCCTCGTCTTCGATCAAATGACGATGACCAAGCCCAGCTAAATTGTCGTTGACGCGCTGCCGCACACTGTTGCGCATCGCTTTGTGGTATCCCACTGATGCCACAAACAGAGTCAGCAGATCGATGAACTGCGTATTGGCTGATAACGGATGGTCGCTCAGATTCACATAGCTATCGGAACCGAACCCAAACAACCGACCGTCGATCAGCCCCCAAGATTTGCCTTCGCACATCAGGTCGAAATCAGCACCAATGGCGAACCACCGCCGTTTTAGCAGCAGATGATAAACGCGGTCGTCAAAGAAATAGCAAAACGAAAAAACGGACGGCACCCGCGCGAAGCGATGGTTCTCCTGAATCGTCGTAATAAACTCGGTTTGCGGCAGCATCACGGCAAACGTCAGCAGACTTTTTCGGCAACCGATCGAGTTGTGAATTTCGGTGGTCGTGATTTCTTCGATCGTGCCACTCCAGTTCACGCGCTTGCCCGTCGTCTTGAAGAGCTTCAGCACCAACCGCCGCCGCTCGATCTCGTCGGACTGCATCTGCATGATGTCATCTTCGGCGAGTGCGACGTTCAACTTCTCAGACTGCTTGGCTGAAAGTCTTCCGTTCCGTTTAATTTCTTGCCGCAATTCGTCGGCACGTTTTTCTTGGAGGACTTCCAGCGAGCGAGCCATTTCCCGCTCGTCCGGTTTCCAGATATCGGTGCGGACGCCGACTAAGTAATTCGTTTCCCATTTACCCGTTTCAAGGTCTTGTTCTTTGACGGTCCCGACCGCGTTCATGTTTTTGGTGAAGTGCTGCGTGTCGGCCGATTTGAGTTGTTGGAGAAATTCGATGTTCGACGGATGCAGGCCCGGCAGCGCCCACATATCTACATAGCGTTTGGCTTGTTTCGGCGTTCTGCGTGCCATGGGAGTCGGTCGGGCGGTTTAGAGAAAAGGAGCGGCAGATTCATTTTTGCAATGTAGTGGAATTCGCCCGAATTCCCTTGCGAAAAATGTGGCTCTGGCGAGTCCCTCGACTGAAGATTGGCTTCTACCGCTCGTCTTGAGGAATTGGTTTGATAACAGGTGGAACGAATAACGAAATTTGAATGATGGAACAAGCTCATTTTCAAAAGTTCGAGATTTTTTGCTGATCCCCCTCGACACCAATATTGAATTAGCTAATATATCGGTGCGGGATGGAGCAGCCCGGTAGCTCGCGAGGCTCATAACCTCGAGGTCGTCGGTTCAAATCCGGCTCCCGCAACTAATTTTGGAAGTAGCGAAACTGCATACTCCCAGGTTATAAACAAGGTCGACGTCTTCTGGCGTGGGCCTTTTTTCGTATCGCTATGATTCCTCGTTTATTTTCGGATATTTTGCGCATTGGTGCCGTCCAAACTGTCGGTTCAAATCTCTCTCGAAAATCTGATCGAGATAACCTGTCGCCCCGCCGT
>JBGSKR010000228.1:0-10460 GCA_041741135.1 Mariniblastus sp. | reverse complement strand
TACCTTCGCAGGTACATCGGCGATGCCCAACTTGCGGAAGATGCCTTTCAAGCTACATTCCTGCAAGTGCATCTCAAGTGCCGCCAGTTTGACCGCTACCGGGCACTTGCACCATGGCTCTACCAGATAGCCACCAACCAGGCCACTGACCTTCTCCGGCGAAATCGGCGGTATAGGGCATTCAGCCTCAATGCCGCGCTGTGCAGTAATGGTCGGGGCAAGAAAGATGCGTCGCTCTTGAACGCCGATGTCGCAGTCGGTCATCATAGTACCGGCTGGTGCAATATGGCCAACATCGCTTACCGTGCCGGCAGTCAATTCTCGATGAATGAAGCCAAAGAAATCGGACTCGAGCAGTGGCAAGAATTGCTGACTGCGATGGATGACCACGTTTCCGCTTACGACATCAAAATGGAATCCGAAGCGATCCGACTCAGCCCGATGTTGGAGCTGGATCAGGAAAATGAAGTTTTCATTGGTGAAAATGCGGAGACAGCTAACCAATTCATCAAACGCGAATATCGCAAAGGTTACGAAGTTCCGGAAATGGTTGAGAAAGCCGCTCAGTCATGACGATTCGTTTGGTTTATTTCCATTCGTTCGATTCCTGAAGTAGTTCGTGAGCCACTTCACGGACAATGGAAAAATTCCGATCAGCGTTAAAGCGATCCCAATTTGCAGCATTTGTTCGCTGGAGAATACGGCTCCGATTCCTTCTCGTTTTAGCGTGAGCAGGTCCGGAACGCGCGAGCCGGCGTAAACGTAAACTGCCGTTCCTGCCAGCATTCCCAGTTGGCTGACCCACCAAAACGTGAACAAGTGAATTCGCGTCAATCCCATCACGGCATTGACGGCGAAGAACGGCACCGAAGGAATTAGCCGCAAAGTGAACAGATAAAACGGGCCTTCCGTTTCCATCGCCGCATTGATTGTTGTCAACCGCTCGCCGAATCGTTGCTGCACCCAATCACGGAACAAATATCGACTGAGCAAGAATGCCATCGCGGCTCCGGCAGTCGAGGCAAAACTGACCAACACCATCGCACGTAAAAATCCAAAGAACCAAGCGTAGATCAGTGTCATCGCTGTTGCTCCCGGAATCGATAATCCGGTGACCAGCACGTAAATCAGAAATGCCAGACTGTAAACGATCAGTGGTTGGCTTTGATAGAAGTCCTTCAACTGCGTGGAAACTTCGATCAAGTAGTCCAGTGTTAAAAATTTCCTGGATAGAAAAAAAACAATCGCCACCGTGCAGACAACGAAAGCGACGACGATGGTTTTATTTCGCATAAGGCTGGGGTCAATTGCCGCGTCAAATTAAGGTAACCGTTCACGGAGATGTCGAAAAAGGTCGTGGATCGACGAGGTTTGTAGCCGAAGTCGTGAGACTTCGGTTTTATCTGCTTGGTAAATTTCCGAACTCTCACGAGTCCGGCTACAATCCGTGAGCGGCTACAAATTAAGTCCAATGTTGGGCTAATTTTTCCAAGAGCGGATTGATCGTTTTTTCTTGAATGTTGTGAGGGGGAGACCACGGAAACCACTCGTATCCGATATGTTCGGTGGCGGTGATCTCCACAGGACGGATCAGTTCCGCTAAAAAAATAGTCAGTTGTTTTTCTTGCAGTTCTGCGAGTCCATATCGCTTCCCTGCGACCACGTATTTCTGTTTGAAGCTGAATGATTCGTCGACCCGAATGTCGTCGGCGGAGATGCCAGTTTCTTCGACCAACTCACGAAGCGCACATTCCAGTTTGGTTTCGCCGGGATCGACATGTCCTTTGGGCAAATCCCAGCGATCATGATGCCGCATCAGCAGAAACGAACGCGTTGGTTGCGGCGATACCGTTTTAAGGTTCGCTTCAACACGGGCGTTTAAATTGTCTTCGTTACTAGATTCGTGAATTGATGAAGTGTTCAATTCGTGGCGGTACAACAAAAAGCCACACGACCTGATTTTTGCCATGAGAGAATGAGAATAGTTGGGTAGGAAAGAACGATTTCGCGAATTAACATCGGTCCGATCGGATGCTCAGTTTGAGATCGGTAGCCTTCAATTTAGAACAGATTAGAAATTTGAGGTAGGCGTCGGGTTGTTGATGTTTTTGAGATGATGGTTAAGCTGAAGCATGAGAAAGCAACGCACTTTCGAAAGTGTGACCTGTTTTTGTAATGATTCAAATCGAAGGACACTGATGAATATCGAAACGGAAGTCTTACTCGGTGACTGCGGGCAACTGCTCACAACGCTGCCCGACGACTCGGTCGACTTGATTTTCACGTCGCCGCCCTACGCCGATCAACGGAAAAGCACCTACGGTGGGATTCATCCGGACGAATATGTCGATTGGTTTCTGCCGATCTCCGAGCAACTTTTGCGAGTTCTGAAACCCGATGGTACCTTTGTGCTGAACATTAAGGAGAAAGTTGTTCAAGGCGAACGTAGCACCTACGTCATGGAGTTGATTATCGCCATGAGAAAACAGGGATGGCTTTGGACCGAAGAGTTTATTTGGCACAAAAAGAACTGTTACCCCGGAAAATGGCCGAATCGTTTCCGTGACGCTTGGGAACGTCTGTTGCAGTTTAATAAATCGCGAAAGTTTAATATGTATCAAGAGGAAGTGATGGTGCCCATGGGCGATTGGGCCAAGTCACGACTCAAGAATCTGTCTGAAACGGATAAGATTAGAGACAACTCGCGAGTTGGTAGCGGTTTCGGCAAAAACATTTCAAACTGGCTTGAGCGAGACAAAGCTTTTCCAACAAACGTGTTGCATTTGGCAACCGAATGTAACAACAAAAATCACAGTGCAGCTTTTCCGGAAGAGCTGCCCGAATGGTTCATCAAGCTCTTTACCAAAGAAGAAGATATGGTGCTCGACCCTTTTATGGGTTCGGGAACAACGCTGAAGGTGGCAAATCGAATGCTACGAAACTCGATTGGAATTGAGATCGTACCAGAGTATGTCGAGATGGTAAAAAAATCATTCCCGGAAAAAGATTTATATCTGTTCGAACCCCCCTCTGAATATGTCACCGCTAAATCTCGAAGACGCTAAAGACTACGTCGAGCAGAACATTGGGGCATTCCATCAAAAGCGAATTGCCAGTCTCGATTGCCTGCCACTGAGTCGCGTGCTGCGACGTAAGAATCCGTATCTGTTTCGAGCGAAAAATATGCTCACGGCGGAGCAGATTGTCAAAGCGGTTCTGGATGCTCACATCTCTTCAAACGAGGAAACTTTATTTGGAGACTGGTTAGAAGAATTCGCAATTTTTATTTGCTCGAAAGTTTTCAATGGTTACAAGTCGGGCATTGCCGGTATCGATCTCGAATTTGATAACGACGGATTTCGCCATATTGTCTCAATTAAGTCTGGGCCAAACTGGGGTAACAGCGGGCAAGTGAAAAAAATGAAGCTGGATTTCATGACCGCCTCGAGAACTCTGAGAACTGGAAATTCCAAGCTGAGGATTAATCCCGTCAACGGTTGTTGCTATGGGATCGATAGGAAGCCAAACAAAGGAGAGTATTTGAAACTTTGCGGCCAAAAATTTTGGGAATTTATCTCGGGTGACACTCAGCTTTACGTCGACATTGTCGAGCCACTGGGGAAGTCAGCCCAACAAAAGAATGAGGAGTTTGCCGAATCTTATGCGGCTGTAATTAACCGTTTCACACGCGATTTTGCCAACGAATTCTGTTCGGAGGATGGCGCGATTGATTGGAAGCGATTGGTCGCTTTTAATTCTTCACAATATCCATTTGATCGCGAAAATTAGGAATTTTGAAGGTGGCGTTATTTGAAATACAGAGGCATTGAGGACACAGAGTTCAGACAGCGATTGCGTCAGTGGTTCGATTCTTGAAACTCAGTCCGAGAATCCGTCGCACATTGTCTGAACTGCTGAGTATATGGGCGTTACTTCGCTCAGTTTTTCTCTAGTAGCGAGTTTGCGAGCCTGCTACACTTCTCTCGAAATTTCATACTCTTGAATGTTGTTCACGGAAGAACCGTTCTCATGTTAACTCGCGCGCTGAAATCGATCTCGGCTACGATCCTGCTCTTGCTACTGGTAATCGGCCCGTTTTCAGCCACGCTGCTTTCGGCCAGCGATAGCTTTCCTATGGAAGCAAGGCCTGCTAGCTGGCAACACGACGCGGATTTAAGCGACGTGTTTTTTCTCAATAGCAACCTCGGCTGGGCGGTCGGCAGCCAAGGAACCATTCTTCGCACCACCAACGGTGGCAAAGAGTGGTTGATTGCCGCTCAAATCGATCAGGTCGTTGCGACGAATCAACAGAGTCTCGATGAAAAGTTACGGGCGATGCGAGGTGGATCGCAAAACCGTTCTCGCGGTGGGCTGGGCATGATCGCCGAGCCGTTCAAACCCTATACATGCCGCTTCGAGTCAATCCATTTTGTTGATGAAATGCACGGCTGGGTTGCCGGTGGTTACGACGTCCCCTATCTCGACCGTTCGCGCGCTGTGATTCTCAAAACAAGCGATGGTGGAATGACTTGGCGAGCCGTAGAGGGATTGGTCATTCCACGCATTCAAAAAATCCATTTCGATCAACAAGGAAATGGCTACGCGCTCGGAGAGATGGGAAATCTTTTTCGAACAGGAATCTATTTTTCATCCAACGGCGGTGAAACGTGGTCAAGCCAGTCGTCAGGCGCTATGCAGAACTGGATCGACGGTCAGCAAACATCAACCGGCTTTGTGGCCATCGACGACAGCGGTCGTTTGGGCTGCATCAAGAACAATCAACATGAGTTCAGCGTCGTCCTCAGCGACATCGCACCGCCCATAAAAAGCGTTCAGATGATCGACGCGAGCAAAGGCTGGGCGGTCGGCGACGCTGGCACGATTCTGCAAACCGATAATGGCGGGCTGAGCTGGAAGCCTTTGGTACGGACAAACGCGACGGGTAACTCAGGAGCGAACTTAAAATCAAAACAGAATCCCGATGCGAGCACAGCCTTAAAGCAGTTCGACTTCGAGACGCTGGCGATGACTCCTGAAAAAATCTGGGTCGCAGGCAATCCCGGGTCAGTCGTTTTCTCTATCGACCGCAGATCGGGAGAGGTCTCAGCGAGTCCCACGGGAATCGCTCAGCCGATTCTCGATTTGCACTTTATCGATGATCAAACCGGTTGGGCGGTCGGCTCGCTCGGAACCATCGTCGCCACGATCGACGGTGGGCAATCGTGGCACCTTCAGCGCGGCAAACATCGAAGCGTCGCGGTGATGGGAGTCGCCATCGAATCCAGCCAACTACCTTGGGAACTGTTGGCCACGACTGCGGGCGAAGACAATCGCATCTGTGCCGCCGTCACCATGTCTGGAAAAAAGCTCGCCTCCAATCGGGCCGCCAGCGAGCGTTTGGGTACCGCGACCGTAATTAATTTGGGATTCGCCAATCTTGCAGTCGCCGAACAAAGCAATCAGCCGCTCGACGTTCAACAGCAACGTTTAGAAAAAATGGTACGAACGATACGAACGTTGAGGCCAAATGTTGTCGTTTCGAATTCGCGTTTAATGGATGTGTTCCGCCCGAATCACGATGGCATTCAGGTGGACTTGGCAGCCTTCCTACGTCAATCGATCATGGCCGCTGCTGATCCCTCGGCGTTTCCAGAACAACTGACGCTTGGCCGATTGCAGACTTGGCAAGTCGCGCGATTAGCGGTGAGAGACGATAACGGCGATCTGAATTTTAGTCGTCAGCGAATGTTGCCCCGCACGGGCAGCTTGATCGAAGACCGAATCGCTCTCAGTCGTGCTTTGTTGGCACTGCCGCTCATGGAAGCTGCGAATGCGAACTCTACCTCACAAGAATCGGTCAGCTATCGCTTCGAGCAAATCAGCAACGGATTTCATTCCGAATCGGGCGATCTGTTTGCCGGCATGAACCCGGCCACCATTCCGTCCCGCGCCAGCGAGGGTGGCTTTCGTGGAAACTTGAACGCGATTCAGCTCGCAAATTCGAAACAAAAAAAGCTCGATGAGTTTGCTGACTTTGTGGTGCGGAATCCGCAGGACTTTCGCGTTTGGTATCAGCAGATGCTTTCCTGGTCGCTCAGTCTCGACGAGAATGTGGCCGGCATTTGGTTGGCGCAATTGTCTGGTCGCTACATCGCCGTCGGACAAACGGAACAGGCCGCTGCTACGATGGAAATTTTGGCCACGCGACTTTCGCAACATCCACTGGCTCCGGCGGCACTCTATTGGCTCGCTCAGTTTTACAGCAGCGACGAACTCTCTCAAATTGCTTTCGCTCAGCAGACCCTGGAAAGTCCAGCATCACAGCAAAATCAGTCCGCCAGTAGGGCAGGGGGCCAAGTCGAGTTTGGTGCGCCGCAATCGACGATGAGCACCGTTCAAGCGGGTGGAGTTTCGCAGTTAGTTTGGACACCCAACCCGACTCCAGTCCTCAAGCGAAAACGCCCTGCCGATGCGGATATAAACTTCGATGGTTCTCTCGCATCAGGCGATGGGCCGAGTCTCGAAGTTGAATTGCCGGCTGAACCGGAGTTGCCCGCATCACGATTCGCTTTGCCGGTAGACAATCAAAATCGCGATGCGTTCTTAGCGACTCGTTGGCAGCTCGCCAGTCAGTTTTTGGCGTCGCTGGGGGCACGCGATCCCGACCTCGCTTCCGGCTATCGACTTCGCGTCCTCGAAAGTTCGCTTAACCGCAAGTTGAGTGGGACGCTCGCTGCGGAAGCAATTCTCCGACAGATGTTGACGAACGGGGCCGTGCCGGACTCGATCGCTTTCGGTGCGCGGCGAGAATTGCAGTTGGCTGGTTTGTTGCCAGCGGAGACTGCCGAGGAACGTATCGTCTGCTCGCGGGCGACGACGAGACCGAAACTGGATGGACGGTTGGACGACCACGTTTGGCGAGAAATACTTCAATTGAAAGTTGACACTGCACAGAATGACGCGACGGGAGTTCCCAGTACGGGCGACGACATTACGATGCTCGCCTACGATGACGAGTTTTTGTATTTGGCGTTTCATTGTCAGAAACGGGCGGATCAGTTTTATCAAGCAGAAATCGGCCCACGTCCACGCGATGCCGATTTATCAGGGCGAGATAGAATTTTGTTTTCCATCGATGTCGATCGTGATTACACTTGGTCAGAGGAGTTCGAGGTCGATCATCGAGGCTGGGTTAATGAACGTTGTGGCGAGGCGACTGGATGGAATCCCGAGTGGTTCGTTGCCAACGCATCGGACGAGCGAACTTGGATCGTTGAAATTGCGATTCCTTTGAAAGAACTGACGTCGGCTCAAATTAAACCGGAAACAGTGTGGGCAATTCGGCTGGCCCGCATGACATCAGGCTTGAGGAACGAGTGGTCGCCAACGGGGCGTGTCAGTGGCAGCGAGCGCGGCCATGGGTTTCAAATGCAAACGAGCGTTCACTCAGCCGAGTTTGACTTGTTGGAGTTCAGGTAGACTCGCTGAGAAAAATCAACTTCTGTATCGCCAAGGTCGCAACGGTGAAACGCCAACCTGATTTGTTTGAATTTCAAAGTATCGCCGAGCCATCACCGGCTAACGTGTCATTGCGCGAAAAGATTGAACGCAACCGGCACCCACTTTCCTCGTTCTTGCTCAGCACTTTTCTGCATTCGTGTTTGATATTGGCTATGTTGCTGCTGATGACACGGCCCATCGAATCAGATCGCGGGATTAATTTATTGGCAGAGTTTTCTGCGGATCGCGGCCTCGAAAAACCGGCCAACGATCAGGCAGAAGTAGTCATCGCCGTAATTATCGAAACGCCGTCCGATCCGGGAACGTCATCAGAAGAGGCTCTCGATCCAACTGACCCGCTCGATCCGCCACTTGATTCCAATCTACAAAACTTGGCGTCTCAGCCCGAGATCGAACTTGCGCCGAATCCTCTGGAAGCCTTCGAGTCCGCGCTAAAATCGATTTTGCCCGGCTCGACTGATCCGAATATGGAATCCGAATTGCCTAGCAATCCCGGCTCAGGCTCAACTAATAATATCGAACCGAAAATCACGCTGCCCACGGGCGGTGGATTGGCAGGGCGATCGGCTGACCGGCGAGCTCAGTTAGTGGCGAGCGAAGGCGGCTCCGAGGCCTCCGAAGCGGCCGTCGAAAAAGGACTCGCCTGGATTGTGGCTCATCAACAGGACGACGGTAGCTGGCGTTTCCACCATCACAAAGGTGAATGCAACGGACGCTGTCCCGACGAGGGAACGGGGGAATCACCAACCGCTGCGACGGGACTCGCGCTGATGGCGCTGCTTGGTTCGGGCTGCACGCATCAAGCCGGTGGCTATCAGGCTTCGATTGGAAAAGGCATCGATTTCTTGCTTGAGAAAATTCGCTACACGCCACACGGCGGCATTCTCGCCGATGGCGAGAAACGCATGTACGCGCAAGCCATTGCGACGATCGCGCTGGCGGAGGCTTATGGCATGACGGGCGATTCTCGGTTGCGAGATCCGGTCGAAGCCTGTCGGAAATACATCGTATCCGCTCAGCATTCGGGAGGCAGTTGGGGATACAACGCCGGTTCGCGAGGTGACTTGACGGTCACCGGTTGGCAATTGATGGCGCTCAAAAGCTGTCAGCTTGCCGATCTACCGACGGATCGAAAAACTTGGCAAGCCGCTCAAAAGTTTGTGGACTCAATCGCCAGCAGTCACGGCAACTTTGGTTACCGAACGCCAGAGGACGGCAATTTAACAACAACCTCAGTCGGATTGCTGGCCGAGATGTTGCTCGGGATGCATCGGGAACATGCAACCTTGATTGACGGTTCCAGTGAGTTAGCAAATAGTGGTCCGTCGAAATCGGACGTCTATTACAATTACTACGCCACTCAAGTTCTGCATCACCTGCGCGGCATCGATTGGAAGAACTGGAACACGGTCACGCGAGATTATTTGATTGAAACTCAAGTCGCCAATCAAGGACACGCCGATGGAAGTTGGTATTTTCCCGATCAGCATGGCCGCATTGGCGGGCGGTTGTATACGACGGCAATGGCCGTGATGACGCTGGAAGTTTATTACCGCTATTTGCCCATGTATCAGGACGACGCATTGGAAGCAGGTCGAGACGAACCAGAAAATGTGCTGCGATAGAGGAATTTTGGCAACAGTTCAATGTGATTTTGAAAAATGTCGTTTATCGACATGGTTCGTAGCCGAAGTCTTGCGACATCGGTTTGTAGAATTTCCTAACTCTCACGAGTTAGGCTACAATCCCTGAACGGATACAACTTTGTTTAACTCTATTATCTGAAATCTGAAATTTGACTACTGCTTACTGACTACTGCCCACTCACAACCACCCTTCCATGTCTGCTGCATGCCCGATCATCCCTGTGCTTGATTTGATGATCGGGCAAGTCGTTCTTGCCAGCGGCGGCAATCGCGATGCCTATCATCCGGTCGCTTCCAAACTTATTCGCAGCAGCAATCCGCTCGATGTCGCCAAAGCAATGTTTGCGCAGACGGGATGCAACTGTTTGTATCTCGCGGACATTGATTCGTTCTCGGGAGCGGAGCCGAACTGGTTAGTTTACAACACGCTCCTCGAAGCCGGATTTGGTTTGTGGATTGATGCGGACTGGATCAGCAGAAACCATGCGGACAGCATCCTTCACAAAATGAAGTCGTTGGCCGGATTGAAAATCATTTTGTCGTCGGAGACGATGACGTCACTTTCTGATTTCGAGCGATTGGAAAAATGGGTTTCAAATGGCTTGAAACCGATATTCAGTCTGGATAAATGCGGCGATGTCGTAATCACTCGTCCTGGCGAAATGAAGGATGCGAGTCCACTCGAGTGGATACAGCACGCTTATCAGCACGGTGTTCGCGATTTGATTGTGCTCGATCTGTCATTGGTCGGTACGATGCGTGGCGTCGAATCATCGCCCGATGATAGCCTGTCGATTCTCTTTCAAGAAATTCGAGCGGAGTTTTCCGATGTCACGCTGATCTCTGGCGGCGGGATTCGCGATGTCGACGATGCAAGACAATTGATCAAGATGGGTTGCCAGCATGTGCTGGTAGCAACCGCCATTCACGAGCGTCGCTTCACGCCAGATGATATCACTGACCTTGCAGGTTTGACATTCCTGACCGACCGCCACTTGTAGGATGGATATTCCTATCCGTCCACCATCCAACGCGACGGACAAGAATGTCCATCGTACATAAACTCTCCAAACGATTTTTCGACAGCAGAAGTGATAGCAAGCAGCCTGATTGTTCATGTGTTTTCAGAAAACAGTCTTGCTTCAAGTTCCCGCAACGTCTAAAAACCAATCCGAAAACTGTCGGCAATCGAAGGATCGTTTGTCGCTCGATGATCTATCTAAAACCACGAAAATTTTCGTTAGTCAGGGAGGACGAGTCTTGAAAACAATCATTTCCAAATCGCTGTGTACG
>JBGSKR010000227.1:0-2301 GCA_041741135.1 Mariniblastus sp. | reverse complement strand
TATTCGCCTTTGGGAACTCGACCAACGACGGACAAAGAGGGCGAGAGTCACGGTGTGTGAGGCCATGTATTTCGGGTTAGCAATGACAGTTGGCGCGAAGCAAGAAGCGGAATGGTTAGGTGATCGGATGAAGCGGAGTATCGTGGATGGTGCATTCGGCAGCTGGGACGACAAGCCGTTGCCATCGTTTTTACTGACGCTCTATTTACGATCAATTGGCGAGAAAGACGCCCTGATTGTACCTCAGACTTGGGGATTAGGGCCCTATTCGTACATTTTCAAGAATTGGGATTCACAAGCCCGGCTTCAAGACGCGATTTACGAGATTGCTGATTATCACATTGAGCAAGTCTATGAAACGCACGATGAGATTGGTGAGTTTGTGAGTTCCCCCTTCAGATACACCCCCGTCGAGATCATCACCTTGGAAAAAATTCGAGCTGGTTTGGGACTGGAAACACGGCGTCCCGATCACGAATTGTTCTCCACACCTTTCGCTAATCCGCCCGAAGATATCGAAGACATTGATGATCCGTTTTTGGATCGTGTGATTGAGTATGTGACCGAAGCGATCAACCCGTGATGTTCATGCAGTTAATCATGGCGTGGTGACGGGAATTGACGAAGACGGCAACTACATCACGACGAACATCGAAGACTTGCGGGTCGGCGATGTGGTGCTGGCGGGAGATGAGTTCAATCCGAACGCACCGGTCAATCGCGTTGGTCACTGGCACTTCGCATCGCACGGTTTACGAACAAACCACGGTCACATCGCCTGATGCCATCAAAGAGGCGGTTTCGTTCTCGCCACGGCGTGTCGGACCGAACGCACGAAAAGAGAGTTTACAGTGACGCTGGAATCTCGCCCAACTGGGTTTTGGGGCTTATCCATAAACCTCTTGATTTGACGTTTTATGGTGTTTTGATTTGTGAGATGAGTTTTTAGATAACCTAGAACCGGGAAAAGGCCTAATTCCTCGAATACTCAGCATTTATGAATAAAACCAAGGTTTGATGAACGATTACGGGACCAAGGTTCGATCCCCCTCGCCTGCACTTAACTTTGTGTTGGCAGTTACAACCTGACCATCTTTCAAAAAACGCCCGTCGGCGAAAGTCGGCGGGCATTGTTCGTTTTGTTGGTTCGTCGAGCAGCCCAATTGCGGGACTTATCTGGGCTCAGACAACGTAATTTGAGGACTCAACTCGCGAAAAAGGCTCAAAATCGAGGGACTCACCTTTTGGGGGCATCAATTTTTTTCCCTCGGAAACCTAATCGAGCGCCGTTCTTAAGATGATCGACCTCAGCGTCGATACTCCGATCTATTTTGCGACCAAATCGCAAGCACGACTCCCGGTCAAACTTGCATTAGCGCGAACTCGGCATTAGCTTATTGAAACCGATTGTTCGGATTCGTGCTTGTAGTGATGAATCGATGTTCTGTGACCGCAGCGTTTTTTTTCTGCTGTCGGGATCGTCCTAAGCCTGATCAAAGCTACGAAGACTACCACGGGCAGAACGATTGATGCGTGCTGCGTTTCTTGGAACAATACAGCAAGCACTTTGATGCGAAAGTTCTTTTGCAGGTCCAAACAAGCATTTGCTTTTTCAACGCCTACGCCAATTTTCATCAACGTCCAATGGAGAAAAGATCCATGAACCGCATTCAATTTAGATCATGTCTGCCGGTGATCGCGTCGATTATTTTCGGCTTCTACGCAGCGACGCTCGACGCTCAAGATTCTGCGGAACCGAGTCTGGTCGCACCATCAGACGGTGCACTTCTGGACAATGGGCGGACGGATCGATTAGATGTAATGCGATGGGAATTTGAATGGGCGCCGGTTCCAAATGCCGACAAATATCGGCTGAAGGTACAGGGGAAGTCGGCCAAGTTTCCTGCGGTGAACACCGTTCTTGCGGATACGAGTTTTGTCAAAGAATCGAGTAGTTACATCATTGCTCGAAATCAACAAGGTTGGACTTGGAAAGTTCAGGCCCGCGTCAATGGAAAATGGGGCAATTGGTCGGAAGAACGAACTTTCGATGTTGAGCCGCTTGATACCGATCTGGCAACTACAGAAGTTCCCACCGACCAAGATATAAGGGGCACGTCAACGGGCGAAATATTGGCGCTCCACCAAAAACAGAATGAAATTAATTTTGACGAAAGCCTCCTCGTTCACGAGCCGGTTGCTTCTTACCCTCGGCATAAACATAATAATGTGGGTTCCCTAGAACATCTGAGGTTTTCCGCGGACGGAAAATATATCGCCATCGGTGGAATGAACCCTGGG
>JBGSKR010000226.1:0-2081 GCA_041741135.1 Mariniblastus sp. | reverse complement strand
CTTTCTCGCCAATCATCGAAACGGAAAACATGGTGATGATCATGCACAGCAAAGCTCCTTTCACTGCGCCGAGCAGGGCTCCCGCTTGGCTGTCAAAGCCTTTCAGTTCCATCTTCTTGAGTGACTTGTGAACCGATGCGTAAATGGTCCAGATCACGAGCGAGCTGCCAAGAAACAGAATCAGCATCGCAGCGATTTTGTTCCAAGGTTCTTCTGCCGAGATAAACTTCGAAACGGGCTCACGAAACTTCACCGACAAGATGTAGCTGACTACGATCGCCGCAATCGAAGCGAGTTGCCACGCAAGACCTTTCCAGTATCCGAACAAGATCGCGCCTGCAAAAACAATTAGCATGATGATGTCATAAATTGACATGAAATAACTCCAGAGATTCGTAGAGCGAGCCATGATTGATTGCTGCGATTAAAGATCATTCGCCTGGATTGCTCAAGAGGAAACAAAGCGATTCAGTGCTAGCGACGGAGCGACCAAATCGGCATTGGTCGGCTAAATCAACTGCTGTCTAATATCAGTTGCATGAAAACGGATTTTCATATCGCAGCCTGCGACCTTTCTTTTTCGGCCGGCGGCTTTTGTCATGGCAGATTTCAAAACCCACATCACGACCAGCACTTTGCTTGGCTGCGCTTACGGTAGCTACGGCTACTTGAGTCTGGGAATGCCACCTGCTCATTGCATGATCGCGGGATCGCTGTGCAGTGTCGCCGGTATGTTGCCTGACCTCGATAGTAATTCAGGGATTCCACAGCGAGAGATGCTGTCGTTCGTTTCCGTAATCGTGCCTTTGTTGATGCTTGACCGCTTTCAAACAATCGGTCTCCAGCCTGAGCACATGGTGTTTGTGGCCGGAGTGATGTACGTTCTCATTCGATTTGTGATTGGCGGAATTTTTCGGCGTTACACCAAACATCGGGGAATGTGGCACAGCATTCCTGCGGCCATGATCGCGGGACTTGCGACGTTTCTCGTTTGTTTGTCGAGCGATTTTGAAATTCGAATATTTAAATCATGGGGAGTCGTGATTGGCTTTGTATCCCATCTAGTACTCGATGAAGTTTATGCCGTTGACTGGCAAGGACGAAGGATTCGAGTCAAGAAGAGCTTCGGCACCGCACTCAAGTTTGTCAGCTCAAGTCCGTGGGCCAACATTGCGACTTATGGAAAGCTGGCCCTGCTGATCGGCCTGATTCTCAGCGATAATTATGTGATGGATTGCATGTGTCACGAGCACATCGCCGAACCAGGCTCGACAGCCGAGTGGGTTCAAGCTTGGTTCAAACACGATGTCGCGCACGATCATCCGCATGATGAACCGTTGTCTCGATGAGATAAGTTACCAAGTCTTTCCAGGACTTGGGCAGCGCCACTGAGAGACGCTGCTACCTAAGATTAAACAAGGTTTTTCAAAACTTGTTCGGCAAATTTCGGAGAGACTCGACTACTTATCCGATAGCACACGAGTCGTTGCTGATTCTGCTTGTCGCCAAGGCTGCTGAGCGGATCGCACCAGCACGAAAGCGTAACCTAAAACGACAACGGTTGCAATCAATGGCACCAAGTGAACGGTAAAGCTTTGCCAAGCAAGTTCCGAAACATTCCCGCGACGGTAGATGAGCGCATCGATGTTCAAGAAACCCGTTTTGGGGTCGGAGAAATTTAAATAGATCGTCAACAGGCATTGAAAGGCTGCGACACTGATCGCAATCACTTGCCAAAATCGGTAACCGATCCAATAGAGGCCGGCCAACACCGCAGCGACGGCCAGATTGCCGATGGCTTTGCCCGCGAAAAACCAACTCAGGCTATCGGGTGCAAACTTGATCAACATCAAGCAAACAGGGTTTCGTTCTTCGGTATGGATGTGGTCACGATAGACATGAACCAGCCAAGTATCGTAGACGGAAACAGAAATAATGATGGTCAGACAAACAAGTAAAAGTGATTGGGGGCGGGGCAAATATCTTGCGAACATTCACTGTCTCTCGGAGGGAAGGCGGGAAGGTGGGAGTCATCGTGAACCCTTAAGACTCACGAATCGACTTAATAATGATCACATTCC
>JBGSKR010000225.1:0-3291 GCA_041741135.1 Mariniblastus sp. | reverse complement strand
CGCGCGAGCCAATTGGCTTGACGGACTTTAACTCATTGGTTTAGGGCGTTTACCAATTAATCTTTCCATGACTTCTTCTAGCAACAGCCGCGATTACCTGAAACTGCACTTTCTGATTTTCCTGTGGGGATTTACCAGTGTGCTGGGCGAGTTGATTAATCTTCCAGCGATCGAGTTGGTTGGATTTCGCTGTTTCATCGCGTCCATCACGCTGGCGTTGATGCTCCGACAAAAACTGAGGATACCTCGTCGTGATGCGATTCGACTACTTGGCATCGGCACACTATTGGGGCTGCACTGGATACTCTTTTTTCTCGCCGTCAAGCTTGCGAACGTTTCCGTGTGCATGGTGGGGATGGCAACCATATCGCTGTGGACCGCGATATTGGAGCCGATCCTGCTGCCGGGCGTTTCTTTCAAACGTCGAGATTGTGTCTTCGGAATTCTGATCATCGGAGCAGTCGCGCTGATCGTCGGTTGCGACCTCGAACATTTGGTAGGATTTGCCGTCGCGTTTGCATCCGCCATCGCTGCCGCAATCTTTTCGATTTTCAATTCACCGCTTGCGAAGCGAATCGACCACCAGGTTATCGCGTTTTACGAATCAGCAGCGGCGACCCTGTTTTGTACGGCTTGTCTGCCGCTATCGGCCTGGTACTTAAGCGAAGGTCGCGGACTCGATCTTCAGCCAAGTTTGCTCGACCTGGTTTATCTCGTGATTCTGGCGATTGGCTGCACCGTGTACGCCTTCAGCCAATACGTGGAATTGCTGAAACGAATGAGCGTGTTCACCATCAATTTTGCGAACAACCTCGAACCCGTTTATGGGATGATTTTGGGCGCCCTGTTTTTTGCGGACTACCAATCACTAAGCAGTGGATTCTATGCCGGAGCCAGCCTGATCGTGTTACTGGTTATCTTGCAAGCAATACCAACTGAAACGAATAATATCCGACTTAATCAAATCAGAGAAATCGATGGCGAAAGCGAAGCAAACGAATTGGCTGGCCAATTATTGGAAACGTAATTCTTCGGATGTAAATACAATTCTTGGCAGCACCTCAAGAAGTTGGAACTTAGAAGTTAGTTTCGCTCAACTAGCTGACAGTTTGAATTGGCCGCACGCTAGTGATGTGAAGCAAGGCAACATGAACAACGGAATCGGTTTCAGGAAATCCGACGATCAATCGAGTTTTCAACACGATCACATTTTCAGGATGTTTCACTGGAAGCGTTTCGCCACTTGAAAGCGTAAGTAGAAACGGTTCGAAGGGACGACGGTTTAGCCACTCCCGAATTGTTTCAGTGTTCATCATTTACCCTAACTCAATGAACTCTTTTGTATGACCAAATCAAATTATAGCATTGCTACGGATGGGGTCGAATTGGGCGAACGAAGCCAAAAAAGCGAAAAACGCCGAAAAACCAACGGTTTTTCGGGCGTTTCCGCAGCGCCCCCGGCAGGATTTGAACCTGCGACACCTGCTTTAGGAAAGCAGTGCTCTATCCCCTGAGCTACGGGGGCTGAAACGGTTTCCCGTCAATCAATAACCTGCGGGTAGACTTTTTGTAACCGTTCACGGATTGTAGCCGGACTCGTGAGAGTTCGGAAATTCACCAAACAGACAAAACCGAAGTCTCACGACTTCGGCTACGAACCATGTCGATAAACGACATTTTTCAAAATCACCGTGAACGGTTACGACTTTATTACGTGTGAATCGCGCGGCCGTGGACGGCAAGGGCGGCTTCCTGCATGATCTCGGATAGGGTTGGATGCGCGTGACAGCAACGTGCCAAGTCCTCGCTGGAGGCGCCGAAATTCATCGCGACGGCGGCTTCCGCAATCAAATCTCCCGCGCGTGGACCGATTGCGTGGACGCCCAAGATTCGATCCGTTTTCGCATCCGCTAAAATTTTGATTTTGCCTTCCGGATCGCCTAACGCTCGAGCCCGACCATTTGCGCCAAACGGACACGAGCCCTTGCGGTACTCGATGCCGGCGACTTTCAATTGCTCTTCGGTTTTGCCCACCATCGCAATCTCTGGATGCGTGTAAACGATCGCGGGGATTGCGTCGTAGTTTACATGCCCATGTCCGGTGACGATTTTTTCAATACAGGCTACACCTTCTTCCGAAGCTTTGTGAGCCAACATCGCTCCACCAATGCAATCGCCGATCGCATAAACTCCCGAAACATTGGTTTGCATGTTTTCATCGACCGTGATGAAGCCACGTTTGTCGCTGGCGACGCCAGCAGAATCCAGTCCGATGTCCGCGGTGTTGGGAACACGACCGGCGGAAACCAGCACGCGGTCGCATTCGATGACGGGGGTGTCTTTGCATTTGACTTCGCAAACACGCCCGACCTTCTTTGCCGATTCGACCCACATGTTAGTTTTAAATTCCAACCCCTGTTTCTCGAAAATGCGGCGAGCCAAGTTTCCGATTTCGTTATCCAGCCCCGGCAAAATTCGATCCATGCCTTCGAGAATCGTGACCTGTGAGCCAAGCCGACTCCAGACCGACCCGAGCTCCAGACCAATGTAACCGCCGCCGATCACGACCAAGCGTCTAGGCGTAACGGGATAAGACAGCGCCGTCGTGGAGTCGCCGATCAAATCACCATCGAACTCGATACCGGGCAATTGCATCGGCAAGCTGCCGGTGGCAATCAAAATGTTTTTTGCAGAAATCGAATCGCCGGTACTGAGAGAAACGTTGCCGCCACCGGTCAGTTTTCCTCGACCGACGAAAGTGGTGACTTTGTTTCGCTTCAGCAGCATGTTGATGCCACCGGTCAACGTGTCCACAATTTTTTGCTTGCGAGACATCATCGTTTTCAGATCGACTGTCAACTTTGTGGCAGTGATGCCGTGCTCGATCATGTTCTGCGAAGCTTCAACCAACAAATGCGTCGATTCCAGTAGTGCTTTGCTGGGGATGCATCCGACGCGAAGACAAGTTCCACCGAACTGCGGATTCTCGTCGATGACGGCAGCATTTAAACCAAGTTGAGCTGCGCGAATCGCAGCGACATAACCACCGGGGCCGCCACCAAGGACGACGAGATCGAAATTTTGATTGGGCATATTTTATTTAATTCGATTGAGAAAGTCGTGGATGAAAGATCATGATGAAGATGCTGTCGCCCCTAACGGGCAACGCCGGGAAGCATTTCGAAGCGGAACGGCGCAAGCCGTCCGGTAAGTTCTGTTTGTGACGAACCGGAGGGCTTGCGCCCTACCGCTAAAATTGCTCGATCCTGGGAGGAGGAAATCCTTCACGGT
>JBGSKR010000224.1:0-8486 GCA_041741135.1 Mariniblastus sp. | reverse complement strand
TTTTTTTTGGCCGGAAATTGGAAACCGTGTGCGACTCCCAACATGAAGTTGGGGGATTTAGCGCTAACCAGGGAAGATTTTAGGATGTCTCAAGCCACTGAAATGACAGGTGAGTTGACGCTCAATATCCAGATTCAAATTTTGAAAGAATCGAGTTCGTTTGTTGAACTCTTTTGAAACGCGGAGGAGCGGAGTCGCGGAGAATCGCGGAGTCATTGTGATTGGTGGGTGGGCTGTCTGGCGAGCTTTATGGTTATACAAATTCGAACAATGAGCTGAGACATTTACAAATTCCAGTTCGAACGACTTTGAATGTGCCAGTGAGGGGATTGTGTCGCTTTGAAAACCTCGTTAATTGGCAGAACGCCGAACACCAATAGGCCTGCTGACGTTTGTCGCGCGGAAAATGGGTTAAAAGATGATGGGGTTAAAAGATAACATATTGACCTTTTTCATGTTCTAACCCCACCATCTTCTAAGCCAAATTTAGCAAGCGGCACGATCTCTGAGTGGCGGGGAGTGAAATGGACATGGGTCGAGTTTCGACTCGTTTCTCTCCATCATTCCAGAATGTTTTCTCCGCGATTCTCCGCACCTCCGTTATTCCGTGTTTTTTAATTTTTCATGATGATGGTCAGGGGTTTAAAAGCGTGGCAAATGAATGTGGGCAAGGGAATCCAGGCAACGGATACTTGGCACGAATTGGAACTTCCCAACAGGCAGCGATACGGCTCCGACCGCAGGTAGCGGCGGCACGGCAGCGGGCACGGCGGTGTATGATCAGAGCTTTGCTCAAGGGCCAGCGGACGTTGAGAATGCCGGTGGGTTGAGTCCTTACGGCGTGATGGGCATGGGTGGCAATGTCTCGGAGTGGGAAGAAACGGCGTCTTTACTGAACAACAGTTCCGGTTCGTCTTCTCGTGGGTTTCGCGGTGGCGATTGGTTCTTCAACTCCGACGGTTTGTCGGCGTCGTTCCGCAGCGTCGTCAACCCGTCGTTCGAGAGCAACCTTATTGGTTTTCGAGTCACAAGTCTTTCCTCCGCAGTGCCGGAACCAAGTTCACTAATTTTAACCATGTTTGCCACCGTTTGCGGGTTGCTACGTCGTCAGCGGCGGAGGAAATAACCCTTTATCCGACACTTCTCGCTGAACGCCAGTAAGTTACTTGGTTGAGTCAGCAATTTAGAGTTTGTTTTCCTTGCGGTTCATCCAAAGTTAGAATTGTTGCAGGATGTGTCGGTCGATCGTCCTGCGTCGTCGCCATTTTTAGCGAACTTATTCCAAGTACCTCAGCACTCCGTTGGAGCGTTCAACACGATTGTTGGTGCGAACTTTGCTTCGTAGCCAAAGCGGGCTGTAGAGCAAAGTTCCTGCTTAAATTCATGTGATCGAACCCGCCGAACCCGAATCCGTTCGCGTCACCCCAACTTGCCACAGTGGGGAAAAGCTGCTTTATTGGTTCAAGATTGGCGGCGTCGTTTTCCAGTGTATGATCTACTCATTGATTGTGGTTAACAAGTCAAAGCCTTTCCGACAAATAACTCACGGAGTACCACTATTGAGACAAGACGGTCATTCCACCGAATTCACTGAAGAACCCGATGAACAAACTCGATATCAAAAAGCTGACGAAGGCCCAAGCGACGTTGCTGATGCCGCTGTGGGCGCGAGCCAGTGAGTGTCGCCACGCACAGCCATTGCTACGCGACAGCAAAGCCGTCGAGATCGTCGAGTCGCTCGATTTCGATTTCAACCTGTTTGTGAAAAAGGGAGTCTCGCAAACGGATTTTTGTATCCGCGCAAGAGTGCTTGATCAATTGGTCAATGAATTTTTAACACAACATCCGAGAAGCACGGTCGTCGAGTTTGGTGTTGGATTGGATACACGGTTTGATCGGTTGGACAATGGACAAGTCCAATGGATTGAGTTGGATTTGCCGAATGTGATCGAAGTCCGCGAGCAATTTTTTCAGCCGACCGATCGACGGCACATCCTCACAGGTTCGCTGACGGAAACCGCGTGGATTGCTGAAGTGAAATCGCTAGTTCGTGGGCCGGTGCTGTTCATCGCCGAAGGCGTGCTTTACTTTCTCAGTACCATACAAGTCGATGCGTTGCTTGAATCGCTCATTGCCGAGTTTCCCAAATCGTCGTTTCTGTTTGATGCGCAGTCGCCGTGGTTTCAGTGGTTTGCCAATCTGCGGCAACCGGTCCCCGACGCTCAGATGACGTTTACTGTCGGAAACGTTCGAGAGTTCGAGTTGAAGCATCCGGGGTTGCAGTTGAATCGTTGGATTGGATTCGGCGATTCGCCTTATTATGATGGAACGTTGCATCGCATGGTACGATCGAAACGCTGGGGGCGTCGGTTGTGTCCGCCGGTGCGAAGAATGTTCAAAATCATCGAACTACACTGGTAGGCTGGCGGGGGACTTGTTCGTGTTATCTTTGATCTCGCTTTGTTTCACCATCGGGATCGTCGCGATCTCGTTCATTCAATTTCTTTTTGCCTTGGCCTATGCGGTGTTGCTGTCTCGCTCCAACCGGAGTGCAGCAGTTCCGTTTCATCCTAAAGCGGCGATTGTGCTGGCGGTTCGCGGTTCCGATCCTGCTCTCGTCGAAAATATGTCAGCCTTGCTCGATCAAGATTACCCTGAGTTTAGGCTATTCATCATTGTCGATAGCGAACAAGATTCGGCTTGGCCCGATGTGCGGCGCCTTCAGGCACTTGCCCCGCAACGCATTGACACTCTCGTGCTGCGCAACCACTTGCCGACGTGCAGTTTGAAATGCAGTTCACTTGGCGAAGCGGTCGAACAGATCGACGAATCTTTCGAAGTGATCGCGTTTCTTGATGGAGACGCGCCGCCACATCGGACTTGGCTGCGCGAACTGATTGAACCGCTCGCGAATCCTGCGATCGGCGTGACGACTGGCAATCGTTGGTACACACCCAGTCAATGCAGTTGGGGAGCGATGGTTCGCTATTTTTGGAATGCAGGCGCCGTTGTCCAAGTTTGGCTTAATGGCATTGTCTGGGCGGGCAGCATGGCGATGCGGCGCGAGGTAATTGATCGCGTGGAATTGGTGGCAGCGTGGCGCAAGTCGCTGTCGGTCGATGGAACGGTGAAGCGTCAGATTCGAAAATCGCGACTGAGACCGAAATTCGTTCCCTCGATCATCATGCCCAATCGCGAGAATATCACGATCAGCAACTTCACGCCTTGGTCAGAGCGTCAACTGGTAGCAGCCCGGTCATCGGGGTCGGGTTGGTCAGTCGTATTGTTTCACGCTTTTTCGATTGCCATGTGTGTGGTGGCTCCGCTGGTGATATGTGTCGTAGGTTGCGTCGCAGCCGATCAGCGAATCATGATGCTGGGCTTGATCGCGCTCGGAAGTTATTGGGGTGGAGCCATGCTTTCAACCATCGCCATTGAAATCGGCATGCAATCCGTATTCGCTCGCAATCAGGTACAAGCGAAATGGTTGAGCGTGCGAGCAGTTCTTTGCTATTTGCCGGCCCTTATTCTTTGTCACGTGGTTTACTTCACCGCACTTTTCGGCGCGTCGGTGCGAAACAAGGTTTCTTGGCGCGGCATCGATTACGAAATATCTGATGACAACGAGATTCGCATGGTTGAGTATCGGCCTTTTGTTGCAAAAAACAGCCATCCGAATAGAGAATCGATTATTTAGTCGATTGTCCGACTGAAAGTTTTTTTGGGGCGAACGGCAAAAAAAATTATCGTAACCGTTCACGATAAAATGGGCTGAATTCGTATCATGGCATGGCACTTCGATTACCGTAAACGAAAAATTTGTAAATCGTTACACTGCTTCACCCAGTCCGACCATCTCCAATAGTTTCAATGCGTTGGTCGTCTCGGCGATGCCGGGTTGCATTCGATAATCAAATGTCATTTTCTGTTTGCCGTTCTCCTCCACAAATTGCTCCGCAAAGTGAACGCTGTGGCAGGCGGATTTTAAATCATCGGTCGTCGCCAAATCCAGATCGTGCGTCGAGATCGCTCCAATCGCTCGCTCGTCAATCAACTTGCGAACCACGCGGCTGACCGCAATCTGGCGTTCGCGAGAATTGGTGCCTTGTAAAATCTCGTCCAGCAAAAATAGCATCGTTTTGCTGCCGCTCGATTCAAGTTGATTTGCCGTGTCAACGACCTCTTTCAATCGCTTGAGTTCTGCCATGAAAAAAGAAACCCCATCGGCCAACGAGTCGGCGATTCTCATGCTGGTCTCAATATGTATCGCAGGCAGTCGCATCGATTTCGCACACACGACACTGCCCATTTGAGCCAGTACCACATTCACGCCAATACTGCGAAGCAAGGTGCTCTTGCCGGACATGTTCGAACCGGTGACCAGCAGCACCGTTCCCGGCGGGCCGACAGAAACCGTGTTGGGAACGCGACTGCGATCTAGCAGCGGATGCCCGAGTTGCTCTGCCGAAATGATTGATGCGTTTTCAGTTTCTGAAGTGCCACCACGATTGTTTCCCGAATTATTCTTCGGGTCATTCTTCAAACTGCTCTTCTCGAAAACTTCTGGAAAGACCCACTCCGGTTCATCACCGGCCAGTTTCGCCAGTGCTGTGAGCGCTTCCCATTCGGCGAGATCAGCAAACCAACCCTGCACATGCGGCCCGTGACGACGTTTCCATCGTTCCAGCAAATCCAAACAATGTACGTCCCAGAAAAACAAAAACTCAAACGCCAAATAGAAAACAAACAGCACACCGTTGCGACGAATATTCGCCAGCCAGGTTAACCAACCCAACCGATGAACACTCGCTTGAGCGTCATGTTCTTTGTTGTGCAAACGCACTTGCAACGATTTCAATTTTTCGGACTTCGCTGGGAAATCCGAAACCATGTCAAACAGTGTCACGTAGTGCAACGCTTCACCAGCTCGCGAGGTGATCTGGTTAAATACATCGTGCAACGATCCCGCATAAAAAACCGACAGAAGAAAATTGATCGCGCAACTCACGATCAATATCGAACCGGAGACCGCCAGCGGCAGCAGTCCAAAAATCATCGCGGTTAAAGCGATCAACGATCCAACCGATGTTAAACGCGACAGCCACAGCACCCACTCACGTCCGGCGAACCAATTTGGGCTGGTCGACCATTCCACAAAACGACTCGGCCCCGACTGCCCCCCGACCAACTGCTCGCACAGCAATCGAAACTTAAGTCGCCAATCGAATTCCGATTTCAGTTCAGCCACCGCAGCTTGGCGAAGTCTGATCTCATCCGGTGCGGCTCCATCGATGATCCAGTTGCGTAAGGTTTGAACCCCCAAAGGCGTGCGCGTTGTGCCGAGCAGTTTGTAGACAGAGCTATCGGTGAGCAAATCGAGGTCGGTCGAGATCGGGACAAAACGTTTCGGAATGTCGACTGGAGGAACGCGAATCTCAGTCCATTTTCGCTTTAGTCGAGCGATCGATTCGCGGTGCATTAACGATAACAATTTCGCCCGGCGCAGATCTGACTGCATGCCTTCATGAAGAAAAGCCACCACCAGGAATCCGAGAAAAATCAAAGCCGCTAACATCACCCAACCGGACGAGATGCCCCACACGGAATAGAGTGCCATCAGCAGCGGAACAAACGTCAGCAGAAACAGTCCGCCGCGCAGATAAGCCATACTGCTCCAACGCCGCGCACAATTTCGTAGAGTTGTTTGTTGCTGGTCTAACAGTTCTTGATAGTAAGCAAGAACTTGGTCGTGAGTTTCGGGCATAGAAGGGAGAGTTTTCAGATTTCAGTTTTCAGTTTTCAGGTGTCAGGTGTCAGATCGCAAGTAGCAGGCTTTCAATATCCGCCCAACTCGACCGAACGTTTCACGCGACCGATGCCGATCATGAACGCCGCAGTTCGGAGACTGACCTTGTGTTCATTCGCCGTTTGCCAGACTTCTTCAAAGGCCGATGAAAGGATCGCATCAAGTTGTTGACGAACTCGGTTTAAGTCCCAACTATAATACTGACGATTTTGCACCCACTCGAAATAGCTGACCGTCACGCCACCTGCGTTGGCGAGCACATCGGGCAGCACAGTCACTCCGTTATCAAAGAGGGTTTCATCCGCGTCTGCGTCGATGGGGCCGTTTGCGCCTTCGACAATGTACTTCGCCTGAATGTTCTCCACGTTTTCTTTGGTGATCACTCCACCGATCGCCGCTGGAATCAGCAAGTCACAATCGAGTTCAAGCAGTTCTTCGTTGGAAACGGGATCAGCATTGGGAAGTCCTTCCAGCGTTTTTCGTCCGATCATTTGGTGGAGCGCGGCGGGAATGTCCAGGCCATCGGGGTTGTAGTAACCGCCGCTGACATCGCTGATGCCGACGATTTTAAACTCTGATTCGTACATGTATTTGGCGGCATGAGAGCCAACGTTGCCGAAGCCTTGAATGACAACACGGATGTCTTTCGTTTGCCGCCCGAGTCGCTTCAGCATTTTAAAAGCCAAAATTCCAACGCCGCGACCAGTCGCTTCCTCGCGTCCTTTGGCTCCGTAGTCTTCCACGGGTTTGCCGGTGATGCAGGCTGGATTGAAGCCGTGATATTTCTCCCATTGGTTGCGCATCCATGACATCGTTTCAGCATCCGTCCCCATGTCGGGCGCTGGGATGTCTTTGTCGGGCCCCATCAGGTCGTGGATCTGATCGATAAATTTTCGACTAATCCGTTCGCGTTCTTTGCGACTGAGTACGCGCGGGTCAACGGTGATGCCGCCTTTGGCGCCGCCATAGGGGATGTTGACGATGGCCGTTTTCCAGGTCATCAGGGAGGCGAGTGCGCGGACTTCGTCGAGATCGACATCGGGGTGATAGCGCAGGCCGCCTTTCATTGGGCCGCGAGCGTTATTGTGCTGGACGCGATAGCCGATCAGCGTTTCAAAACGTCCGTTGTCCATTTCAATGGGAACTTCGACGGTGATTTCTCGCTTGGATATTTTCAGGTGTCGTCGTGTGCTGTCGTCCAGTTCGAGTTGATCGGCGGCTCGATCAAAATACAGCTGAACCGTTTGATACGCGTTCATGTGAGTTCGTTTAGTAGCGGTAGCGGGGGTCATAGTAGTTTTCCGTGTGTACTATTTTGTGCTTTTAATTGCGGCTGGCGGAATTTTAGGCGACTGGCAACGTCCTATGGTAGTGGGACTCACCAGAGTTCCTTTTTAAACAAGGGAATTCTGGCGAATTCCACTACCAGTAACAAGAACGAATTTTTTCTCTCGCCGAATGGTGTGCGTTCAATTGGCTTTCTTTTGACAACCGAATTGGCTTACAATAGTTTTATTTGATTCAACGACGAATCGGTGCAAACGTTTTCTGGGGATGAAGGTGACAAACGATCCAAATCAAATCTGGAATTTGTTAATTGACAGCAAACTGTTGCCGCCAGAAAAAATTCAGACGCTGATCACGGAATTTAAAACGGACAACCGTGGTGCGGATGGCAAAACGCTGGCAAGTTGGCTGGTCGGTCACAAACATATCACGCAGTATCATGCCCAAGTTTTGATGGCGGAGTTGAACGGGCCCTTTCATTACGGCAATTACACCGTGATGGGCCAGTTTAAGAAAGGCCAATCTCGCGGTCTGTTCAAAGCGGTTCATGCGGCGACGAAGCATCCGGTCTTGCTGGAGTTCTTTCCCGGATTCGAGCCGGTTGATTTGGCAACCTGGCGACACGCCGAAGCGACGGTCGAAATGGCAAGTCAGATCGAGATTCCGCAGTTGATGGCATCTTACGAGTCAGTGATTCTGAAACATCATCGTTTTCTCGCCGTCGAGAAACCAGCGTCCGTATTGATGGCGGAAAGATTGCCACGTAAAGCTCGATTACCTTGGCGACCCGCGTGTTTCATGTTCGGGCAAGTCGGACTGGCACTTGCAGAACTTCACGAACGCGGCGTGGTACACGGTGCGGTCTCTCCTCGAACCGTCTGGTTTCAGAAAAACGGATTGACTCAACTCCGATTAACGCTGCAGCCCGAACCCGAGTTTGAAACGTTGGCAGTCGACGTCCGCGACCCCGAGTGCAAATTTGATTACTTGCCGCCGGAATGGAACGAGGATGCCGCGCTGGGCACCGTCGCGGGTGACGTGTACTCATGGGCTTGCACATTCGTGCGAGCCATTCACGGCCGGGCTCCGTTTGCGGCGGCGTCGATCGATGCAATTCGAAAGCGACATCAGAACGATCAAGTGCCCGATCTGACCAAATACGAGCTGCCCGAATCGCTGCGGGAGTTCATCAATGAATCACTCAGTAAAAATTCGGCGGATCGTCCGACTAATGTGCGCTCGCTGGCTGATAGATTGATTGCCATGTCGGGTGAATCGCTCGATTCGATCGAGTTGGAAACGGCTGCGACTTTTCCTGCCTATCGCAAGACCTTGACTCGATTTAAACCTGGCAGCCAAGAAGCCATCGAAACCGTTTTGGATTTAGACCCCG
>JBGSKR010000223.1:0-2137 GCA_041741135.1 Mariniblastus sp. | reverse complement strand
CTGTGGCGATGACATTCGCAACGACCGATATCAAGATCGTCCCAAAATCATCATCGAGGTTCTCTCAAAAAGCACTCGTCGCACCGATGAGGGCGAGAAACGAGTAGCTTACACTAGTCTCGAATCGCTTCAAGTCTACGTGCTCTTCGAACAGAGCAATGCGGCGGCGACAATTTATCGCCGCACAGCCAGCGGATTTGAACGTAGCTATCTCGAAGGGATTGATGCGGTTCTGCAGCTTCCGGAAATCGGTGCTTCATTGCGACTGGCCGATGCCTATGCGGAAGTTGACTTCTCAAGTGCCGATCAATTGCGGGAAGAGGAAGAGTTCTACGAAGTTTGAACTGAGGAGCGAGGGCGTCGCGCCCGCAACTGGAGCGCTGGCGTCCCGCCCGCAGATTGAATTAGGAGCGCGGGCGTCCCGCCCGCAGTCGAAACGCCATGAAGGACTTTGGTAGTGGAATTCGTCAGAATTCCATTGAAACCGCCTTGGTAGCAGGGAAGTCTGGCGACATCCACTACGTCAAAACGCGAAAAATCCCAAAAAAATCCTTCACGGCGTTGCCCGCAGCCGGAATCAAAACTTCCTAGGATTCACTTTCGCCTGCACCCGCCCTGGCAACCCTTGAATTCTCAAAAACCCTTCCGCATCGTCCTGATTATAAGTCCCGCCGCCTTCCATCGTGGCGATTTTGTCGTCATACAAACTGTTCGGGCTGCTTCGTTTTGCCACCGAAACATTGCCCTTGTACAAATCAAGCGTGACGCTACCGGTGATGTCTTTTTGAGCTTCTTTGTTGAACGCCATTAAAGCATCAAACTTTCGGTGATACCAAAATCCGTAATAAACCATCTCTGCGACTTCCGGAGAAAGTCGATCCCGCAGATGCATCAAATCGCGATCCATCGCCAGTTGCTCGATGTAGCGATGAGCGTCATAGAGAATCGTCATGCCAGGAGCTTCGTAAACGCCGCGAGATTTCATGCCCACAAATCGGTTCTCGACCATGTCAATGCGACCAACACCGTTTCGTCCACCGATTTCATGCAGCGTTTCGACGACGGCCAATGCGGATAGTTTTTTGCCGTTGACCGCGACAGGCACGCCGGCTTCGAAATCGATCGTGACGGTTTCCTTTTTGTCGGGAGCTGCTTGAGGCGAAACCCCCATGCCGAACTCGACCAATTCGACGCCATTCACATCCAACTCTTCCAGCTTGCCGGCTTCGTAGCTGATGTGCAAACAATTCTCGTCGCTACTGTACGGCTTCGAAACGGAAGCTTTGACAGGAATGTTTTTATCGTTGCAGAATGCAATCAACTCGGTGCGTCCTGGAAATTGATCGCGGAATTTTTTGATCCGCCAGGGAGCGATGACTTCGATGTCGGCGTTGAGAGCTTCCGCCGCCAATTGAAATCGGCACTGATCGTTGCCTTTGCCGGTCGCTCCGTGAGCGTAAGCCGTCGCACCGACTTCTTTGGCAACGTCGAGACAGACTTTCGAGATCAGCGGTCGCGCGATCGAAGTCCCCAGCAGATACGGGCCTTCGTATTTGGCTTGGAATTGCAGCACTGGAAAAGCAAAATCGCGGCACAACTCTTCGCGGGCATCGACAATTCTGGCCGATTTCGCACCGGCGTCTTTGGCTTTTTGCAGAATCGCCGCGCGGTCTTCACAAGGCTGACCAAGATCGACGTAAACCGCATGGACTTCGTAGCTTTCGTCCATCAGCCAACCCAAAATAACCGAAGTATCCAATCCGCCCGAATAAGCCAATACGCAAGATTTCATGTGAGAATTCAACCTGATTTTAGTTTGCCGTGTTTCAGTAGGTGCCGCAGCGATTAGAATTATAGTAACCGTTCACGGTGACTTCGAAAAATGTTGTTTATATGGTTCGTAGCCGAAGTCGTGAGACTTCGGTTTTGTCTGTTTGGAAAATTTCCGAACTCTCACGAGTCCGGCTACAATCCGTGAACGATTACGAATTATAAATCAAATGGTGGTCGTTTAACATTGGTCGTTTTACCACGGAGGACGCAATGGGTTTAGAAAATGCAAAACAATTTCAGTTTGTTTCGGTCGAGGACTATTTAGCAGTCGAAGAACTGGCGAAACGAAAACATGAGTATGCAG
>JBGSKR010000222.1:0-2603 GCA_041741135.1 Mariniblastus sp. | reverse complement strand
ATACCGGTTGCTGTTTCTCGTAGCAGGAACCCGGCATCACTCGCACGGTGTAAGAGTGACTGGCGATCCTCGGCCACTACACAAACCGTATCAAAGAAATGCTCTGACTCGATTTCGAAACCGAGACCCTCAAGTCGATTCGCTAACACGCGGGCGAGCGAATTCACCCGGCCAGCGATCTTCTTCAGCCCAATCGGGCCATGATAAATCGCATAAAAAACCGACATGTTGGCAAGCAACGCTTGCGCCGTGCAAATGTTCGAGGTGGCCTTGTCGCGGCGGATGTGCTGCTCGCGAGTTTGCATCGCCATTCGAAGCGCCTGCTTTCCACGCGAATCTTTCGAGACGCCGATAATCCGACCAGGCGTCGAACGCTTATAAGCATCGCGAGTCGCAAAGAACGCAGCGTGTGGTCCACCGAATCCCATCGGCACACCGAATCGTTGCGAGCTACCGAACACAATGTCGGCTCCCATTTCGCCCGGTGGCTTGAGCAACGTCAGGCTCAGTAAATCCGTCGCCACGGCCACCAGACAGTTTCTCGCGTGCGCCGCATCGATGATTTCCGTCAAATCGCGAATAGCGCCGCTAGTACCAGGGTACTGAAGCAAGGCACCGAAAACATCGTGTTCCGTCAGTTCGTCCGCCGCGCCGACAATGATCTCAAAATCAAAATAATGCGCCCGCGTTTTAACCACGTCGATGGTTTGCGGAAACAAATCATTGGCGATGAAGAAACGGTTGCTCGCATTATTTCCGGCGCGCTTGCACAATGCCATTGCTTCGGCAGCGGCGGTGGCTTCGTCCAAGAGCGATGCATTGGCGATCTCCATGCCAGTCAAGTCCATGGTCATTTGCTGAAACGCAAGCAGAGATTCCAATCGGCCTTGTGAGATTTCCGGCTGGTAGGGAGTATAAGCCGTGTACCAGCCGGGATTCTCCAGCACATTTCGAGCAATGACCGTCGGCACATGCGTACCGTAATAACCCATTCCAATCAGCGATTTTTTGACCGTGTTAGCAGACGCATAGCGACGAAGCTGATCGAGTGCCGCAGGTTCGGAATGTGATGATGGCAGCTTCAATTCGTGTTCGAGCCGAATGCTGGCGGGCAAAGTCGATTCGATTAAATCATCGAGCGACGTCGCACCGACGACTGCCAGCATCTCGGCGATTTGGTCGTCGCTCGGGCCAATGTGACGGCGGATAAAATTATCAAACGGTTGTAGTGATTTGAGCGTGGACAAAGGGGCGGTCGCTGGCATGGGTGAAGTTTGAAGTTTGAGATTTGAGATTTGAGATTTGAGATTTGAGATTTGAGATTTGAGATTTGAGATTTGAGATTTGAGATTTGTTCGTTTGGCAATCGCTCAAGCATACCAAAGCTGCCTTACCGAATTTGCAATTGCCTAAGAGCTTTTGGCAACGGGAAACTTACGTCTTCCGTTCGAACGATGACTGGTTCGATCGTCGCCGCATGATTTTTTTGCAGCCACTCGATGCATTCATTTACAACCGTTTCGGGGGCACTTGCGCCAGCGGTCATGAAGACGGTTTCGACTCCATTCATCCAGGCGGGATCAATGTCGCCCGCACCATCGATGAGATATGAAGGAATGCCAGAATCGCCAGCCAATTCTCGCAGGCGTTGGCTGTTCGAGCTGTTTTGGCTGCCAAGCACGAGGCACAAATCTGCGGTGTGAGCGATTTTGCGAACGGCTTCCTGCCGGTTTTGCGTCGCGTAGCAGATGTCTTCCTTGGGCGGGTTGACGAGGTTCACGAAACGCTCGCGAAGCTTCTTGATGATCCGATTTGCGTCGTCTACCGAAAGTGTTGTTTGCGTCAGATAAGCAACCTTGGCATCGTCGGCGATGTTTAATGTTTCGACGTCAGCTTCGGACTCGACCAAGATCATCGCATCGGGAGCCTCGCCCATTGTTCCGATGACTTCGTCATGGCCTTCGTGACCAATCAGAAAAATGGTGTAACCTTCCCTCGCGTATTTGACGGCTTCGAGATGCACCTTGGTCACCAGCGGACACGTCGCGTCAACTGCATTCAGATTTCGGCTGCGGGCGAGTTGCCGAATCTCTGGAGAAACCCCGTGAGCTGAGAACAGCAGCACCGAGCCAACGGGAACGTCAGCTAGTTCGTCGACGAAGACAGCGCCTTTGGCTTTGAACGATTCGACGACATATTGGTTGTGTACGATTTCGTGATAGACGTAGACCGGTGCCCCGAACTCGCGCAAAGCGAGATCGAGACTCTCGATCGCCATATTCACTCCCGCGCAAAAACCGCGCGGACTCGCCAATAAAATTTTCATGGGAAGGGGTGTCGTCAAAAAGTTGTAAAAGAGCATGCCGGAAAAGCAACAAGAATTGACTGCTGACTTCCGTGTTCTAATTGTACTTAACCGAAGACTCTTTCGGGAGGTAACGGAATCGGTTATTTTGAAGTCGTTCAAAGAGTTTACTCATCCAGTTGTAGCCGGACTCGTGAGAGTTTGGGATTTAAATGAACCGAAACCAGTCGCCTGAAGTCTCACGACTTCAGCTACCAGACGCTCCGTCGGCACCCCCATCAACCCCATCAAAACCATC
>JBGSKR010000221.1:0-3962 GCA_041741135.1 Mariniblastus sp. | reverse complement strand
GGACAGAATTTGAGATCGATTTTAAACTCATGGAACAAAGGTAAAACCTTTGCTTATTTTTGTTGTCAATGAATCAGACAGATTTTCGGTCGAAAGAATGAACTCCCAGTCTTAAAAGCCAATCTAAGTCAGCAGACAATTCGAAATCGTAATATGAGTTTAATTTTCTTGACGCTTTAAAAACAAAACCATAAACTCAAAGCTTTGCCAGAGTTAACTTATTCAAGATTCAAACGTTGCCTGAAACTCGCAATCTTACAGTCGTGTAGGACCAACTAAAACGTGGTCAAATGGCATGGATTTCTTAAGGTGAATCGTTGGCAACCATTCGGAGAGCTTTTGCGTTTTTCGACTAACGGAATGTTCGTTGCTGACCGAGGTTTAGTGCAATGGCAAAACTAAATTCCTAGAAAAAGATTGTTCCAAAAACGAAATCCAAGCCGCAATATCAAGTATTTGTGAGCCATGCGACGGCTGACAAATGGATCGCTACCACCTTCTTTGAAAAGATTGAAGCGACTGGTGCAACTTCGTTCCGAGATGATCGAGATATAAATGGCGGGGATAGCATTCCACAAGCGATACGCACCGAAATCCAAGTGTCACGTGAATTAGTGGTTTTGCTCACCCCAGACTCCAGTGATCGACAATGGGTATTGCTCGAAGTTGGGGCCGCGTCGGGGAGAAGGAAAGACTATCGAATCGTTCCGGTACTTTGCCATGTCTCGTTTGACGCGATTCCGGATATAATTGAAGGAAAAAAGGCATTTCACATTAACGACTTTGACAAGTATCTGGCCGAATTGAAACGGCGGGTAGGAAAATAATGTCTACTACAACTCAAACTTACGACGTGTTTGTGTCACATAGCTCCCGAGACCGAGAGTTTGCGGCGGACGTCGCCGATCGACTGAATGCGGAATGCCTTCAGCCTTTTTTTGACGCGAGCGTTCCGATTGGCGAGGATGCTACCAATGCGATTTGGGATGCGCTGGCCGAATGCCATGCATTTATCATTATCGTATCATCCGATGCCACCCTTGATGCGATGAGCATGGTTGAATTGGGGGCTGCATCGGCATGGAACAAACCAATTTATGTCATTCTCAACGGCCCAGCATCCACACCGATTCCTAAAGCTCTTCAAAGTTACCGCGTATTCCCTAGTAATCGTCTTGACGATGTGGTGACGTTAGTTAGTCGCAATCTTGAGCCAATTTCGGATGCCGAACGTCAGGTGCTTACGGAAACGTATCGCGAAATCAGCGTACCGACAGATCGACTTAGCCAATCGCCGCGAGAACTTCAACAGCTTGTGGAGAAGTTCAACGCGACAACTAACAAACAGCTCTCTGGTACTCGCCTGCTTTCAGAGCTTTTGCGAATGCGAAAGCAGGCTAAACTCCCTCGCATTAGCACTCAGCGTCGTAGAACCCCACCATCAAAGTGAGGGCCGGAAATGAAAGTTGAAATTGCTGAGTCACTTTTTCTGTCTTGGCTCAGGCACGTTCGTGGTTGTCGAATCGTTCAGCTCAATTGGAAACCATCTCAGACTTGGGACGGCTCAAATAGCGAAAGAGTTGAGTTGCTTTTTAAAAATAGTCGCGAGTATTTTTTCCAAGAATGCAGTCTTGATCTTTACGGAAAAAACAGCTCGGTATCGCAGTTAGTTCAACAAGGTGAAATTGACGCACTTGGGATTTGCAACCAAGCAGATCGGCGTTCAATTATCGCCGTCGATGTGGCATTTCACGAAGCCGGTCTAAATTACGGTGACAAGGGCACGACAACTGCGAGAGTTGTCAAAAAGATTCTCAGAACACTGTTGGCACTGGAAAGTTACTTTCCTGAGTATCCTCGTGAAATCATTTTTGCGGCTCCCAAGATTCATCATTCGGTTCACGGCATTTTGAGCGAGGCGATGATTGCAGTTGATCGCTTCTTTGAGCAGAACGAAATTGCTGCAGAGTGTCGACTGATCGCGAATGCTGATTTCTTTGCCGAAGTCGTAGAGCCTGTCAAGAATCTAGCGATTCGAGTTGCCGATACGAGTGAGTTGTTCATGCGAAGTGTTCAGTTGATCGAAATGGATCGCCGTATTTCTGCTCAACCTTTGCAAGACAACAACCTCATTGTCAAAGCAAAACCCCTTTCGAGTGAGTTGCCTGTAAAAATCGGCGAATTGGTGAGAGAAACGTTCCAAGCATTGTTCGAACAGAATCGACTTTCCGATGTTGAGCTAGAGAGGCTATGTACTCTCGAATATTCCAAACGTAGTTTTGGGCTGCGATACCCTGTGTTGAGACGTTCAAAAGATCGAAATGACAGATTCGATAGCCATGGTAGCGCGAGATTTTATGCACAGCTATTCGGCGGAGAATATTTGCTCTGCAATGATTGGTATGAGAGAAACCGCGAACGATTCGTGCGCTGGCTAAACAATCTGGACGGAAGCTAATAGGGTTCTTCCGAACCGAAGAAGAAACGCCGCATCCCATCGAATAGAAACGCTTTGCCTTACATTAGTGCAGATTAGTGGCCAAAAAATTAAGCAAACAGTCCTCATCCAAATCTCCAATCAACTCAGTGGCAAATCGCGTTCCTGACTGGTATCGAACTGGCGAGCGCATTCGAAAGCGGCGATTCCAACCGAGGTCGCTAAATTCAAACTGCGCACTTTGTCCGTCGTGGGAATCCTCAAGAGCCGATCGGCTGACCCACCGGTGGACGAGCCTGCGACCACTCCCGAAGCAGCGTCCGTGATTGATTTTGGCAATCCCGCCGTTTCGCTGCCGAACACCAGCGTATCGCCAACCTGATACTTGACCGAGGTATAGCTGCGGGTGGCGAAGCGTGAAAAGAACCAGCAACGAGTCGACGGCAACTTGGCCATCAAGTCATCCCAATGATCGGCCACTTCCCAATCGAGATGCTGCCAATAGTCCAGTCCAGCGCGACGCAGCGTTTTCTCATCGATCCGAAATCCCAGCGGTCGCACAAGCCATAATTTCGCCCCTAAAGCAACGCAGGTTCTTCCCACGGCTCCCGTATTGCCAGGAATTTCAGGCTGATGCAAAACAATGTTCAAAATGGGAGGTGGTGAAGCCAAGATTCTTTTTTCGGTTCAGTTTTAAATCGAGATTTGTAAATTTAATGCGGTAATGGTTTTCGAGCTTCTTTTATCACAGATCTATCTGCTTCTGCGCGCGAACCCCAAAAAGTTTAGACGATTTGCGACCGTTTCCCAGCACCCCAAATTCGCGTAAGATGTTTGATCTCTGTTTCCGAGTTGTTGGGCCCAATCCTGCGACTCAAACCTTAGCCGGTTGCTTCAAACTAGTAAAAAAAATTCATGGTTCATATACAACGCAATTTAACTCGTGCCGTGAAGATCGGGTCGATCACCATTGGCGATAATCACCCGATCGCCGTTCAATCGATGACCGCCACCAAAACTACCGACATTGCTGCGACGGTGTGGTTGGTAAATTTGTTGCATGACGCGGGAGCCGATGTCGTTCGAATTGCCGTCGATAGCAAATCCGACGCCGCCGCACTTGCCGATATTCGCCGGGAAACGCTGGCGAATTTGTCGGTCGATCTCCAAGAAAATTATCGGATGGCCGAGATCGTCGCCCCTTATGTCGATAAACTGCGATACAACCCAGGCCATTTGTATCATCACGAGACTTCGAAGAGTTGGCAAGAGAAAGTCCGCTACATCGCCGGCGTTGCTGCTGAGAACGATTGCGCGCTCCGGGTCGGAGTTAACTGCGGTAGCGTCGATCCAGCGATCAAAGAAAAATTCGATCAGGCGGATTCGATTTCTCCGATGCTGGAAAGTGCGTTCGCGCATTGCGAATTTTTGGACGATATCGGCTTCACTCGCTATTGTGTTTCCCTGAAAGATTCTGACCCTAGAAAAGTGATCGAGGTCAATCGGCGATTTGCCGAATCGCGAC
>JBGSKR010000220.1:0-8613 GCA_041741135.1 Mariniblastus sp. | reverse complement strand
GACAGAATCATTTCATCGTCACGATCACCAATTTGGACGCTGCTGGGTGTTGTCTTTTATCTCATCGCGCCATTGCAGTTGCTGGTGGCATTGGCAAACAGCAATTCGTTGTGGGAGTTTTTCGGTTTCACTTATCTGTCGTTGGTATTGTTCTTTGCGGGGTTTCTCATGGCCACCTATCGCAGGGATCGGCACATTACAATCGCGACTTTCTTGGAACTCACTTTCCGAGTGGGCGTAATTTTTTTTCCGTTGTACATCCCTGCGATATTGATTGGCAGTATTCGTTGCCACCGATTTATCGACTCTATCAACCGCGATGATGATCCTTCCGCCAGCGCATGACAATCAGATAACACGACGGCGCGCAAATCAGCGCGAGGATCGTCGCACCGCCGACACCTCCAGCAATCGCAACCGCCAGTGGTGGCCAGAATCCGCCGCCGCCAATGATCAGCGGCGCAAAGCCTGCCATCGTGGTCAGCGACGTCGAAACAATATGCCGCGTAGATTGGAAAACCACGTCTCGAATGGCCTCGCGATCCCCTGTAGCCGCTTTCGCATCACTACCAATCGCCGCCAGCACCACAATCGTGTCATTGATCGCCACGCCCATCAGCCCCATCGCACCGATAATCGCCATAAACCCAAACGAGAACCCGAACACCCACAGCGCTCCCAGTCCCAATCCGACTGACAGCCCGCCAACGATACCCACGATCGAAGCCACACGAAACGAACCAAACGACAATACCAGCGTGGCGATCATCAGTACCATTAAAATTCCCACGCTCGCCATCAAGTTGCCAACCGCTTCATCACGCTTCGCCGCTTCACCGCCATAAGTCAAGTGGTAACCCACTGGCAACACAAAATCGGATTCCGCCAAGCGATTTTGAAACTCGGTTAGTACTTTCGACGGCAACATTCCCGCCGGAATATAAACTTGAATCTCATTCATCCGGCGTCCCGCCAGATGGGTGATCGAACCAAATCCCGACGTCAATCGAAACTCCGCAAGCGCCGACAATGGCACGCCACGATAAGCAATCTCGGTCGCTTGCATCGCCGTTTGATTTGCTGAACTTCCAGCAGTGGAAACTTCCCCCGCAGCACCACCAGGCTCCGTAAAACGATTTACCAAATCCAGCGACGCGATCTGATCCAGACTAACGCGATAGTTATTTCTTAAGCGAACACGAACCGGCAACTCCTCGGTCGCTTCGAGCACGCTGCCGCCAATCACGCCCTCGGTCGCCGCGTCCAATTGCATCGCAACATCGGTCAGCGACAATCCTGCAGCCCGCGCATTCTCTTCATTCACGTCAATGGCAAGTCCCGGCAGGACTTCATCGATTTCCGATCTCGTATGCAACACACCGGGAACTTGGACCATCATCGAGCGAAGCACTTCACCCGTGCGTTGCAACTGTTCCAAATCCGGCCCGAACAACCGCACCTCGACCGGCGCATCAAACGGCGGACCTTGCTCCAACTGCCGCACCAGCACGCGCGAATGTGCGAATGCTAAATCCAACTTGGCTTGCAATCGCTGGATCGTCGTCGGCACATTGTCAGAACTCTTTAGCTGCACCATCGCTTGCGCATACTGCGAAACTTCGCTGCGACGAGGAATCAAATTATAATAAAAGCCGGGGGCGCTTTGCCCGACAAACCAATCTACCCGCTCTACATCAGGATCGTCGAGTAACTCACTGCGAATTGCCGCCGTCGTCGTGATCGTCTGAGCCAACGAGCTTTGCGGCGAAAGCTCCAGCTCAATGTTGACTTGGTTTCGATCTCCCGCTGGAAAAAATTGTTCCGGCAATTGCGTGGCAACCACGAAGCCCAACAGCGGAAGCACAATACTGCCCCCCACTCCCAACAGGGGACGCGCATAAACAAAATCGAGAAACCCACGATAAATCAGGGCCATCCGAGAATTGGAAAATCCATGTTGCCACCAGTGACGATGTTGCCGCCCTTGTTCACTGGTCGTTTCAAAGCTTTTGCCATCACGAATTGCACGGCGCGAAAACCACGAATCTAGACTTACCGCAATCGCCGGAATGATCGTCAGCGCAAGAAACAACGAACTAAAAATTGCGATAATCACATTGATCGCAATTGCGCCTACAAACTCGCCGGCCGGTCCAGGCATCAGCGCGATCGGTGCAAACGCTAACGCCGTCGTGAGCGTCGAACCGAACAGTGGCAAAGCCAAATGCTTCACGCTTTCGGAGACCGCCGCCGCCCCGCTCAAACCTGATCGAAGCTTGATCGATGTCTCTTCGACAATCACAATCGCATTGTCAATCAACAACCCCAACGCGATGATCAATCCCGTCACCGACATTTGATGAACGGGGATTTCCATCACCCGCATGCCAAACAACACCATCATCGAAGCCAACGGCAGCGCCAGCGAGACCACCACCGCGCTGCGGAATCCCATCATAAAAAAGATCACGAAAAAGACGGCCGCAGCGCCCATCAATAGATTGTTCAACAACGTCGTCAATCGATGGTTGACGTACACGCTTTGATCAAAGATTCGATCCAGCGCGATACCGCGAGGAAGGTTCGTCTCAAAATCGTCCAGCACTACTTTCGTTTGCTCCGCCCAGACATCGATTCGAGCCGTACCGCGCACAAACGCTCCCACTACGACGCCCGCTCGTCCATCAACAATTGCCAAACTGGCCGGCGGATCGGCGATCGTTTTCTCGACGGTTGCAACGTCGCCCAATCGCACGAAACCTTGCTGACCAGAGTATCGAATTGGAATCGATTCAATTCGCGCCACCGAATCAAGCTCTCCGGATACTTCCATCAGTAACTTTGAATCGTCGCTACGCAGCAACCCAGCCGCAATCTTCGAATCGCCGCCACGAATTTGACTTGCCACATCAGCGACCGACAGATTCAGCGACGTCATCCGCGCCGAATCGATACTTACTAACACCTCCTCTCGCGGCTGACCAAAAATCCGCGTCTTCTCTGTGCCGCTAATTCCCAGCAGTCGGTCTTCTAGTTGTTTCGCCAGCCGATTGAGAACCGCAAAGTTCACCGAGTCATCTTGATCCCATCGCAAACCAACCAGCAGCGCATACGCTTTGATATCCATCTCGCGAAACTCGGGACTACCTGCTCCCGCAGGAAACGTTTTCGAAACGTCTTTTAAACGGTCGCGGATTTTCGTCCAAACTTTTTCGCTCTCCATCACTTCATCGCGAAGCTCAATCGCGATCGTCGAAATCGATTCGCGAGACGTGGAACGAACTTCTTTGATCTCTTCGACCTCATTGAGAGCGTCTTCAATTTTTTCAGAGATTAGCGATTCAACTCTTTCTGGTTCAGCGCCAGGAAAAAGAGTATGGACAATTGCCGCTCGCTCAACCAACTGCGGGTCTTCCATGCGTGGCAACACAAAAAACGACGACAACCCCGCCACCAGAATCAAAGCGATGGCCAGCCACATCAACCGCGGGTTTTGATAGAAGTACATGGGAGAGGAAGAAGTTGGAAGTCTGAAGTTGAAAGTGGGAAGTTTTAATTGCTATGAAGGAAACATTTGACGACAGACTATTCCATCCGCTCAACTCTTGCCAATTCTCCTGTCGTCAAATCTTCCTGTCTAAACCAAATTCAATCGCGATCTCTTACGGAGCTGGAACGACCGATTGACCTGGAGCGATTCGGTGAATGCCGTCGGTGACAATGCGATCGCCGGGTACCAGCGTGCCTCTTACCAACACACGATTGGTTTCCACACGAATCACCTCGACATCACGTTTCTCAATTCTGTAAACGGGTGATTCGTCCTCCGACAATTTTGAATCAGGACTGAGGGCCATCACCGCCCACAGCCCTCGGACGCCTTTTACCAGTGCAGTAGTCGGAATCCAAAAACCATTAATGGGGTTCGCATTTTTAGACTCAATTTCAATCTCACAAAGTTGTCCGGAAACGATCTTTGACGAAGAGGAAGCATTGAATTTCCAGACAACGGCTTGGGTTCGCGTTTGCGGATCAAGCTCTTGCAGTTTTGCCAACAAGGTAGCCGAATAAGAAACCCCCGCGACGCGAATCAGTTGTTCGCTTCCGACTTCTAACTCGGTCACTGCATCGACGGGCAATCCGACCCAAGCTTCCAGATTTTTTGCATCCACCAATCGCAACACGGGGGTTCCCGCCGCTGCGATGCTGCCGGGATCGAGGTATCGGCGGGTAATGATGCCGGAAAACGGGGCGAGCAATTGGCATTTCTTAATCGAAACTTGAAGTTCTTTCAGCGAAGCCTGTAGCTGCTTCACGGTTGCCATTTGGGCATCGACTTTTTCGGCGCGAGTGCCAGCTTCTAGTTCGGCCAACTGCTCGGATGCAGACTGAAACTTAGCGCGGGCGGCCGTTAGTCCAAACCGAGATTGATCGAACTCTTCTGCGGAAATCGCCGCTTGTTGAAATAAAGCTTTACGCCGCAGAAAGTTCGATTCCGCCATCAGAACGTCTGATTCGGCTGCCGCCCGCAAGGAACGGGCCGCTGCGATGGTTTCTTTCCTCGGACCGGCTTTCAACTCAGCCAACACCGATTCGGCTTGTTCGATCTGAGCCTTGATGGCGATCTCTTGGGCCAGCAATCGGTCGGTATCAAGACTGGCAAGCAACGCGCCTTCGGAAACGAGATCACCTTCATCGACAACCACCACATCGATCATTCCACCGAACTCGAAACCCAAATCGCTGCGTTTGTTCGCGCGAATCGTACCGGTGTAGATTCGTGACTGTCGCGAGTCTTCGGCTGGACTGACGATCATTACATTAACTGGCATAGGCCGAGCGCCGCTGCTGTTTTCCACTTCCGCGCCGGTTGCTTCGGTCGGCCACAGCAATCCTTGCCGTGCCAGAGAAACCACGATGAGTAAGCCAACCAACAAAATGATAAAGATCACCCACCGCTGGGAGGCCGACGACATGGAAACTTTTAGTTGACGTGATGTCAATTTTTCTTGACGAACATCGGTTGCAGAAGAATTCATACTAGCACCTTCCGAATCTGTTCCAAAATTTGTTCCGAATCGATGTCCCGCGACAATGGTCGCCAACCATAGCCATCAAGCAACGTTGCCACATGCTGACGCACTAACAAAAACGGATCGGCGATTCCAATCAAGGGCAAAGAATCCGAAGTCAATGCGATCGAATATGCCCCTGTCGTCAACGACCATAAACCAAATACCAATGACTCCGGCGTCATTCCCTCGGGCAATTCCAGATCGGCATTGGCGATCGCGTCCCGAACCACACCGCCGACGACCGACATACACTGCATTTCACAGCTCTCGATAACCGCTTGACGCTTTTCCGACGTTTTTTCCCGCACCGAATCAAGACGCAGGATTTGTTCGAACTGAAAAAAATCGGAATATTGCCTGACAAACATCTCGGCAGCCGCACCGATCGCCATGATTCGATGGCGAGAGCAACCTTTGAACTCCGCAGCTTTCCTGAACAGCTCGATTCGTTTCGCCACATTCTCAATCGCCAGCGCGATGATAATTTCTTCTTTGCAAGAAAAATGGTTATAGATCGTGCCTTTGGAATATTCGAGTTTTTCGGCGATCCGATCCATACTTAGCCCGTGATAGCCTTCGCGCACGACGATCGGACGAGCGGTGGCGAGAATCCGAGCTTCACGTTCGCGAATTTCCTGTTGTTTGGGTGTTAGATGGTCCATATCGGCATTATTGACGAAGCGTCAATAAATTAAAAGAGCGAAAATATGGAAATCCAGAGAATTTTGTAGAATCGTAGGATGGACATTCCTGTCCGTCCACCTTTTAGATCGTACCGCTTATAAAGTTTGGGTTAGAAGATGGTTGGGTTAGAAAATGTTGAAGTTCAGCCTGGTATCTTTTAACCCCATCATTTTTTTACCCATTTTCGAAACAACAAGTGTGCATTGGTTTAAAGGTGACTGGGACTCTCTCACTTGACGAGGTATTTAAAGCGGCACCATCTCTTTTGAAGGGGGGAAGCTTTTCAAGCGAACTGAGTTAAAATTTTGATGTAGCTTCAGACGACGAATCGACATAAGTCGACCAGAGGTAACGCACGTTTATTTTTGTGGCAGAAACTTTCATCTCCCAACCTGTCACAGAGGACACAATCCTGCACGCACTCCACGCAGTTATCACCATTCTTGGTCGCATCATGCTGGCGGGAATTTTTCTCATGAGCGCGATCGGCAACAAGATTCCTCAGTTCAACAATGTCGTTGGGTACATGACGAAAGAAGGCGTGCCCGCCGCAAATTTCATGCTGATCGGAGCGATCGTATTTCTGATCGTTGGCGGACTCTCTATCGTCGTGGGCTACAAAGCTCGGATCGGTGCGGCGTTGCTATTCACCTTCCTGGTCCTCGCGACTTACTTTTTTCATGACTTCTGGACCTATCCTGCTGATTCGCAAGACTATCAAATGCAGATGATTCAGTTCATGAAGAACCTCGCATTGATGGGCGCGATGCTGATTATCTTCGCCAACGGCTCCGGCGCGGGAAGCCTTGATCGCCGGGCAACCTTCGCCCAGAATCCATCGGCGAAGCAAGACTGAGCTGAGGTTAGTAAAGTAGGATGGACATTCCTGTCCGTCCCCTTTCCTGTCCGACGCTTATTCCACGTCGGAAAGCAGCAGAAAGCTCACTCGCCGGTCTCCCGATATTTGGCCGACTTTCGTTCTAACTCAATTTGTTTGAACACCTCCTCAAATTCTGAGTCACCAGCCATTACTCCAGCAGATCGTACGATTCCTTCGCCCCAATTTGAATTGTCTTTCATTTGCCAAATCGTGACTTCCACCTGTTCGCCATCGGCGACACCCAGCTCCTCCGTAAATTCAATGGTCTTGCCGTGAACAATCCCAGTAACTTTTTTGATTATAAGAAACCTTCATCAGGGACCTTCACCAGCGACGAAATTCATATTGAAATTTAGAATCATCACCAAGCTACCTTGAAACGCTTTTGGCATTCTAAATCTCGGGTGGGAAATTTTTGCGAAGTTCATCCAAAAGGGGGGTGACAACATCATTAAGGAGTTGATCATCCGACGTGATTTCCAGCAGTGGTTTCGAAAAGATTCGTCCCGCTGCGACATTGTAATACTCCCTAGGATCGAGAATCTTAGGGGCTATGTCATTCCAAGGGGCTACTCCGAGCTCATAAAGCGAAACTCGACACCAGCCGTAATCGTAGTTTGGCACATCTCGGTTTTCAGAATTCTTGAAAACAAAATATCCCGCGCGAACAAGTGGTTCTTCAAGTTTTTCAGGTTGGCGTATGTCATCAAACAGGACGGAAACGAAAGCGAGTACATTGAAATGTTTCTCACTTCGGTAGAACTGAAAGGCATCCGTTGGTAACCATAATTGCGGACAGTCAACTGCGTGTGAAGTTTCGCTTCCGACCGCAGACGACCTTGGAGGTACAATCCAGCCATGTTTTCCCATTTGGGTATTTGAACTCTGGAGTAACTTGCCGACATTGACAAGAAATTTCCTAATGCCCTGAAAGGCTTCTATGTGCTCGTTCATTCTATGACTGACTGTGTTAGGGTTTACTCAAACCTGTATCGTGAATTAATCAACTTTTGTTCAATGATCCATGTAAACCAACGAGGCGTGCAGGAAAAATTGTAAACCGGCAAACTTCGAATTGAAGGCCAATTGCCAAATGGTTCTAAGCTCAACCTACTAATCAACTGGCGAAAATCTTCCGCTAGACTATCAGGAAGGGCTTCAAGCTCTAGAAGGGAGGACCAAGAAAGCCAATAAATTTCTGGCCTGGCCAGTTCCGGTCGCTTCGCAATAAATTCATCAACCGACTGCCTGATATCACCTAAAGGAATATCAGAGTCTTTGGTGAGATAGACCAAGTAAGGTGTAAGATTCCTTTCGTTCGCATGTTGCAAAAGATTATCCCATTCTCGGGCAAGTTGGTCATTGGGGAACAACCCATCGTCGCGAAGGCTTGACTTCCCCGAGTGAAGCTTTGCTTCAACAAGCACGATCACTTTTGACCTACTGAATGTAAGCACGACATCTGGCTCACAGGAATTGCCGTCTTGATTGTTCCAACGTGGCCAGAATTCATAAACGACATCAGAGTGTTCCTCATCAAAATTGAACACTGTGTTGAGTCTCTCCGTGTTGCTATGCCAATTCTTTGCAGCGCTGAGAAACGGGATAACTCCATCACAGGGACGAACAAATTGAAGTGATTCAAATACACAGGATGTCAAAACATCCTCCATATTCTCTTGCTGCGATGACAGCTTACCACGAGTCAATGCTTTCATCATTTTTTGTAAAACTACGCAGTGGCTGAGTTAAACGGAAAAAAAGCTAAAACGATCAGTGGCTTCGGCTCACCGCTTGTCGCGACCGTCTATCCGACGCAATATCGCAATGTGATTAGCTGGACAGCGCCAGTTTCTGTAAGTTGATCTTATCATCGCGTTGGTTTGGTGGCTACGGATTTGATATTATCGGGATCAATGCCGAGTGCTCGGAGTCGTTTTTTTCTGGTTTTTTGATGCGAGGCAGAAGCAACTG
>JBGSKR010000219.1:0-11813 GCA_041741135.1 Mariniblastus sp. | reverse complement strand
CGACGATACCGCCGGAGAACAGAATCGCGAGGAATCCAGCAGGCGCGGGATCGGCCGCCGTTTTGGTTTGTGCGAGCAAGAGGTTGATAAGAGCGTGAGCGTTCATGGATTTCGCGAGAGAGGGTTTAGGTTAATGAGTTTAGGGTCTTGGGTTCAGGGGCACTGTTGAAAAATTGACTATCGATCAAGTTTGCCCAGCCAAAGATAGTTAGATGAGCCAATGTCCCTAAGGGACAAAATTTTGGTAGCACGAATGGTCAATTCAAGCACGCGTCTCGTAGGGACGCAATAGAGTTTCGATCCGCAAGGAAGGCGTTGATATTTTGTCTCTCCGGGACAACGGCTGTTTTGGGGTTCCTGTTTTCTACCGATATTCTGCCCCTCTGGGACACATTGAAAAAACACGACCTCGCAGTAACTCAAGAATTTCTCTTCTGCTTTACTCGATTTAACTATCGCATTTACATTAGGCCAGTTGCAAGTCGGAGTCTACCGATGCTTGATTCACTTCTTAATCTGCTCAGCCCAGATCGATTGAGGGAACTTTTGTTTTAGTTCGTCCCAAATGGTTTTCGATTCGGTTTGCGAGCCAGCATTTTTCAATAACTGTCCCGCTTGATAAAGTGCCGCGGCGGATAAATCGAGCGAGGCAGGATACAGGATTGGAATTCGCAGGAAATTGATAATGGCGGATTGAGACTCGCCCATGCGGAGCTGAGTTTCGGCAATTACAAACCATGGGCCCGCCCGAATTTCGGCTGGCATTGATTCGATACTTGTTTCCCATACGGAAATTAAACGAGCGTTGACCGTTTTCAAGTTCATCGCACGCAATCGCCACAGTTGAGCAATCGCGAGGTGTTTAATTTGAGGTTCAATGTCGTGGCTCAGTTGATCAAGGACTTGCGTGGCGGTTTCGCTGCTCGCTCCCGTCAATGACCAACTCGCCCCGATCAATCGTCGAACTGGATCGGAGCTGGACAGCAGAGGCGTGGCATGGTCGGCAAGATTATGATTGCCGGAAATCCATTGCAGCGGACACAAGTGAAAAAACCGCGTCTGCGGGTCTTCATCGCTGAGGGTTAAGAACTGTTGAATCGCGGCGGCATGGTTTCCAGTGGCAGAGTACACGCGAACCAGATCGGCGCGGATGATGCGAATTGCCCACGGGCGGCGTTCGGCTGAAATTGCGGCGACGAGATTCGTGGTCGCGCCGGCGAAATCGCCACTTGCGATTTGCTCGGTCGCTGTTGTGTAGACGGCGGGCCAAGCCGTTTCGATATCGACGATAGCGTCGTCTTCGATTTCAATCTCGCGCTGCGAGGTTCCTGTCGAAAGAGTTAACGAGCCGGATTTCCAATCGACAATGGTTCCTGATCGCCGCAGAGGTGGGCTGGAATCGGAACGCCGGACGATGACGATATCCGTCGTTTGCGGGGTGGCAGCGAAAGTGATCGACGAAGACTCGATGGCCAGAACGCAAAAAAATATCGCGATCGGGACGCGCGGGAACGACTTAGAGGTAACTCGAGAGAAGAAGGAACAAGGTCGCTTAAGCATATAAGTTCTGTAAAGTGGAAGTCGAGCGAATTTCATTATGGCTGGGATAGTGATTTAACATTCTTGAACAGATATTGGCCGCCGGATTGTGTTGAAAGTTTCTGTAGCGAGCCATCTCCGCCTTTTCTTTCGCCGAATTCGATGGTGTTGATCACGGCAGCGGAACGATTGAGATGGCTGACCTCACGAAGTTCGGCGGTCGTGAATCCGCCTTCGGCATCGGTGAGTAAAAATATCACATCGGGAGCGAGTCGAAACGCGTGTTTGAGTGCATTCAAATGATCGGTGCCCCGATCGCCGCGAATCGACTCTACGAAGGTCGTGGCCAGTTTTTTATTATCGTCCGTGGCGAAGCACATGCCGGCTCGACCGTCCGGATTAAAGACCGTCACACCATCGTTGTAGAAAACAATTTGAAACTGATGATTCTCCGCCAGCGAATCGAGACTCTTTAAGAGCGCTTGACGAGCAGCGATCAGCGGTCGCGAGTCGTAGCCTTCCATGCTTTTCGAGCGATCGAACACGTACACGAAACGCGAACCGGTGCCTTTGACGCCAAACACTTCCGTCGTGACTTTGCCGCCGATTTGAAGATTGGGACTCGGCACATCGATCATGGATTCAGCGGTGGGAAACGATTCAAGCAAGCCGTCGCCGTTGCCAATGATTGGTGTGGGGGCAGCGTCGAGTCCGGGCAGGTCGGGGGGAAGTTCGGACGTGATCGCCAGCGGCGGTGGGCTTTGTTGCTGCTGCTGTTGCTCCATCGCGCTTTCGCTACTGTCGAGGACTTCTCCCTCATCGAGGTATTCGGTGGTATCTGAGCGAGCGTCTACCAGCACGATGCCGCCAGTTCGATTCTCGGTGTCGCCAACGCCCTGATTCGTACTGTTGAGCAGCAACACCATTACCGCAAAGACGAGGGAATGCAGCAGCACAGACATCATCCAGGCGGGCAAGCGTCGATTACGCACCACAATGGAAGACGCATTGCGGGCGACCCTAATCGCATCGCGGGCGACGGCGATGTTCTCGCGCGGGACGGTGGATGGATGAGGAAATTGCTGGTTTGAGCTCATAGATTCCAATTATAGCACCGACACAACGTGACACCTTTGGTCATTGCGCCACAAAGATGGGCGATTTTCCGGAATCGTACAAGCCGAATCCAACGATTTATCCCGTGAAATGTGCAGTGAAAACATTTCGAAAAAATCTTGGGTGCTCTGCCCAGAGGTGTCATGGGGGTCGCCAATACTTGTTTCCAGAGAAAGAAGAAGCGAACAACGCTTTCACCATCAAGGAAACGAACATGATCAAGCCACTTAACAGCCCTCAACTGTCAGCCGTCAAACCACGTTGTGGACTTCAGAGCATTTCCGATTTGTTGCCACGTTTGATTCGTCAGTATGAACTGCAAGCTGAACTGATGAAACGCAGCGAAATGGCAACACACTCACCTGCCCCAGCGTCTGCAAGTTCTGCGGTTTTCTCGGGAAATCATGCTCCGCTGCAACAGGCGACTTTTGGCTGGTACGAGTGAGCCCACTTGCTAGCAGTGAATGCAACTGCTGTAAAAAAGTATACCAGTTCGTCTTGACCAATTTTTTTAAATATCGATAACTTGAGCTCTTTGGAATTCAATCTCACAGGATTTTTTTTGAAACGGAGTTTGCGATGCTCGTACTGTCTCGACGCGTAGCGGAAAAAATTAGCATTCCTGAATTGGGAATCACACTAGAGGTCGTCTCGATCAAAGGTAACACGGTGCGTCTGGGAATTGACGCACCACCCGAAATTCGAATCATGAGAAGCGAAATCATGGACGACGAAGGGATTGACCACGAAGCGAATGAACAAAGCGGTTCTGCGCCACTCAATCGATTTCTGGAGAAGAAACCCGTTCCTATCGCGGTCAACGAATCGCGAGTCGGTTACATGACCCGAACAACCGGTTCCGGCTCCTTACCCAACAACGGATCGGTTGCCGTTTAGGCTGGGCGCGTTGGTCGAGTGTAAGTACAACAGTCCACCGGACAGACATCCCAATTCGGCGGCATCTTACCAATCGCCCGTTTCTCGATTCCATCGGTTCGCTCCAAAATCAGTTCGCGAATCATAGAAACAAACTGTGGATGCGTGCCCACCGTTTTGGCTCGAGACATATTGATGCCGATCCGCTGGCATAACTCTTTAGCTTCGGTATCCAAGTCGAAGAGAACCTCCATGTGATCCGACACAAACCCGATCGGCATCAGCACCACATCAGAAACATCGGATTCTTGTTTGCGCTTTTCGAGGAAATCACAAACATCGGGTTCGAGCCATGGCTGAGTCGGTGGACCAGAACGACTTTGGTATACCAGATTCCAAGTCTGTGCTCCGATTTGCTCCATGATCAGGCGGCAGGTTTCATTTAACTGTTTTGCATAATTGCAATTGTCCGCCATCGACATCGGAATGCTGTGAGCCGTGAAGACAATCTCCACTTTGGAATGTCGATCGGCCGGGATTTCGGCCAAAGCCGTTTTGACGCGATCGACCGAAGCCGCAATGTAGCCGGGGTGATTGAACGACATGCGAAGTTTATGAATTTCGGGTGCTCCCTCACCAACAGCTTGTTGCGCGTCGGCAATGTTCTCGCGATACTGTCGGCAACCCGAATAGCAACTGTAGATCGATGTAAAAAACGCGAGTGCTTTTTTGACTCCATCGTCCTTCATCTGCTGAAGTGTATCAGGAAGCATCGGATGCCAATTTCGGTTGCCCCAATAGACGGGCAAATCAATCTCGTGGTCATTCAATTCGGATTTGATCGCAGCGATCAGTTGCCGGTTCTGTTCGTTGATCGGGCTGATGCCATCGAAGTGTCGATAGTGCTCGACGACTTCCAGCATCCGCTCGCGCGGTACATTTTTTCCTCGCAGCACGTTTTCGAGAAAGGGCACGACATCGTCCATGCCTTCGGGGCCACCAAAAGAAACAACCAGCAACGCATCGTATTCAGCAAGTTTCATTTTACTTCTCGATTTGAAATTTAAGTCCAGTTTTACATTGAGCGACGGCATTCAATACGTCCGCCGTGTTTAAGCCACGAAACAAAGCGAAGCCAGCCACATCGCTCACACCTTGACGGGGGAAGATCGTGTCGCCGGGTCCCACGAACAAATGTAATTTTTGGCAACGCGGATCGGATTCAATCGCGGCCGCTCCGTCCACAGCGACCAAAGTTCCGGCCCCTGGGTCAAACAAAATCGCCGCAGCCGAAAACGTAGCAGCGTGCGAAAACTCCATCGGTAGCTCTAGTTCGTTGTCGACAAAATGATCCCAAGCGTTAAAGCCATAGGCCAAGGAAATCAAATCCATGATGTAACCGCCGGGCGGGCGAATCGCGATCTCGCCAAAATAAATTTGATCATTTGCCAAATAATACTCGGCATGAGTTAAGCCCCATTCGATATTCAGCGCCATCAAAACTCGCCGATTCAATTCCCCGACCGATTGATGAACGCTCGAATCATGGCCACTGGGAACGAGGTTCACCAACGTCTTTTCCACATACTGAGTGATGTTCATGAAGCGATGATTGCGACCCGAAATGAATGACTCCACGCTGACTTCGGGCGCATCGATCCATTTTTCAAACAAAACTTTTTGGTGTAAGTACGGTTGCAAGTCGGCTTCCGTGTGAACGATCGCCATCCCGCGTCCACCCGAGGTGTTCAATTGCTTAACGACAACCGGTAAACCAAGTTCGGCAACGATTTGTGCGGTCGTCAATTTGCAGTCTGATCTTGATCCGGAATAAAGAAACGGAATTAACGGGAAACCTTTGTCACGCAAGAATTCTTTCATCATTCGCTTGTTGTGACAGCGAAGTATCACGGTATTTTTCGATTTACGACTACCGAACGCCCGCCTGGCCACAGACGCCGTGACGACAGACGATTCGGTGCCGGCGATCACGTGACTGTATTGGCTGTCGGCGGGAAAGAGCGTTGTCAACTGCTGCTTGATTGCCGAAATGCTGTTGAGAAATGGCGAATCATCAATCACACATCGCGAACCAGCGATCTGCTGTTTCTTGATTGGACGGTCGTGCCAGATATCAAAGGGAATTCCGAGCTGGTGCAAGCGAGTTGCGATTTGCGGTCGGTAACCAATAACTAAAACGTGTCGAGCGGCAGGCATGAAAACAGACTAACTCATTTCCATTTCATCGCCGGGAGCGGGAATTAGAACCGGGCCGATGCCTGCGGATTCGAGGTCTCGCTTAAACGGTTCGGCACCATCGAGCTCGCAATGAACGAGAGCAACTTTTTTGAGCGCACCGTTCTTAGCGGTGCGTTTCGCCCACAACAGCAATTCTTCTTGATCCGCGTGGCCGCTACTGCCATCGAGTTTGCAAACCTTAGCCTTAACATCGAAAGGCTGTCCGAAAATGTTTACCGAGTCCCTCGACCGGTCCAACAAAATTCGTCCGAGCGTGTTAGGAGCTTGGTATCCGGCAAACAAAATGAGTGTGTTGCTTTTCTCGATATTGTTTTTCAGGTGGTGCAAAATGCGACCGGCTTCGCACATTCCCGAGGCACTGATAATTACGGCGGGCCCTTTCACAAAATTCAACGCTTTCGAGGCCTCAACGCTGCGAATATAAGTCGCACCGCGGAACATCAGCGGGTCTTCATCGTCCTCGCTGAGAATTGCATCGATCATTTCTTGATCGAAACACTCAACGTGTTGACGAAACACATCGGTCGCGTTGACGGCAAGTGGGCTGTCAATATAGACCGGAATTTTTGGAAGCTCGCCAGCTTCGGCGAGCAGGTTCAAACGATAGACGATCTCTTGAGTTCGACCCACTGAAAAAGCGGGAATAATCAGTTTCCCGCCTGAGTTGTAGACTTGAGTTGCGGCATCGAGCAAAGTCGCTTTCGCATCGCTGCCGGGCGGGTGGGTTCGGTCTCCATAAGTTGCTTCCATGATCAAATAGTCCACCCCATCCACTGTTTCCGGATCGCGCAAGATCGGCATTAGCGGGCGTCCGATATCGCCGCTGAAAACCAGACGCGTCGATTTGCCGCTGCCGTTTTCAGGTGCGAGAACCAGTTCCACCGTCGCTGCACCGAGCATGTGGCCAGCAAAATGAAACTTCGCCGTCACGCCGGGCAGTGGATTGAAGTCATAGTGAAACTCGATCGTGCGAAACTGTCGCAGCGTTTGCACGGCGTCTTCCACGAGATACAACGGTTCGAACGGCGTCTGGCCATCGCGAACCCGTTTCTTGTTGACATACTTGACGTCGGATTTTTGAATTTTGGCACTGTCGAGCAGCATGATCGCGCACAAATCGCGAGTGGCCGAAGATGCATAGATTGGGCCTCGATAACCAGCTTTGATCAACGATGGAAGATTTCCCGTATGGTCGATATGAGCGTGTGAAAGAATCACCGCATCGACGTCGGTCGCATCAAACGGAAGGTGGCGATTTCGCTCGAAGGCATCTTTGCGACGTCCTTGATAGAGTCCGCAGTCCAGCAGAATCTTTTTACCGTTGTGATGCACCATGTGCATGGAACCGGTGACTGTTTGAGCTGCGCCCCAGAATTGAACTTTCATGAATGTTCGTTGGGTGAATGGATTTTGATGGGAGACTTTGAGAAGAAAGTGATATGGGATTCCTCGACTATGATCGAGGGATTCCTTTGACTTCACAAGTAGGCCACCACTTTATCCGCAAAGGGGCGTTGCTCTCTACGGGCAGTCGCAATATCTAATTGACGATGACAGTCAGTTTGATCAGGCGTTGAAGAGGCAAAGCCGAACGGGAGTCAAGCCGCCCCTCCGCTGTGATCGATAGAGATGGGTCACCTCATTTTTCGGCGAGAAAGCACCATTGCCGCTGCTGATACCCGGATCATTGATGATGATGTCGCCGTTGTAATGTCCAACAGCCACTACCCAATGGTCTTCCATGCCATCGCCACTGGTTCCGTAATCGACACCAATCAAGGTCGGCAAACCGATCCACAGTCTTTCCATAATCGTCAGCACAAAATCGTCTCGGCGACGGTAATTGTGCTCAGTCAGCCGAAGCTTTCGACAGCCAGGAGTTTGCCCGGCGTCAAACGCTTTCTGCCAAACCAGGTTGTTCCCATGGTAGCCATCGTTAGCATCCAAATAGGCATCGAGTGACGCTGGATCAACTTGGTGGCCAAAATACGCCAAACACATCGCAACCGAGCACATCGCGCAGCCCTTGGAAGCGATGGTCTTGCTTTGCAACATTTGGGAACCCCACTTCGGATCACCTTGACAAAAATGCGGAACGACTCGACCACCTGCACGAATCAGTTCAGGAACCTGCCACGGGTCTGGTTCGCGACCGTTTCGATCGCGATCATCTTGATCGTACCACTCAAGAACCTTCCAAGTCAGCGGCCCAACAATTCCATCGACAGACAAATTCGTGCCAATGACCTGACGAGAGCGGAACTGATTCGCCTGAGTTTGAAACTTGATAACCGCCAACTGAGTGGCATTTCCAAATTGTCCATCCACTTCCAAGTCGGGCCGTGGTTCGACAAATCGATTGAGCATCATCTGCAGGTTCTCAACCTCCGAACCCTGCCTGCCATACAGTAGTGTTTGACGTTCGCTCATAAATCACCTTTCCCTCTCTAAATTCGACGGTTGGGTTCAATTGTTCGCCTTAACAGCATGTCGGAAATTGCTGCTTCGTTTTGGTAAATTCTAAGCCGATGTATTCTCGAATGCCAGCAAATTCTTGTGCGTTTTTTATCACCTCGGTCAGTTCATCTGCAGTGAGGAATTCGATCTCTTCACAGAAAGTTTGTGGCGGAAAGAAACGTTGATCGGTCGGCAAAAAGGGCCTCGATGTTGTGAAGTTCTAGCCCTATAACTAAGGGAGCTGGGGGCCGTCACCGCCTCTTCGGTACAACAATAAAAATACCAATGCCTTAAAAGTTTTAGCCATGCATCAAGAGAATGTTTTCAACAAACGCAATGGACTGACCCGCCGCGTCCTGCTGGGGTCGATAGGACTTAGTGCTGCGGCTCTCGCGGGTGGCGCCCCAAGCAACTCGGTCTACGCCAATGAGCAGGATGCAGGAACCGACGAAGCCAAAGGCTCCGCAGGCCCATACGCCTTCATCGATGGCACCGGTCCCGGCTGGGTGGAATTGAGCGAACAGAATTTCGCCAAGGTCAACAGTGCCGACGATACGTGGACTTGGAAAGAGGGCGTGCTCTATTGCACTGGCCGACCGATCAGCGTCCTGCGCACGGTCAAGCTTTACACGAACTTCGAAATCGTGCTGGAGTGGAACCATCGCAAGCCCGCAGGTAACTCGGGGCTGTTTGTGTGGGCCGACAAGGGACGAATCGAGCAAATGACGAAGGCGGCGAAGCCTGGACTTCCCGACGGGATCGAGGTGCAGATCCTTGATACCGCTTACGCCGACGCCATGCAGAAACAAAACCCCAACGCCGATACGGGTTGGTTCACCTCCCACGGAGACGTCTTCCCCGTCCGCACTAAAATGACGCCCTTCCCTCCGCTCTCGCCCGACGGCTCACGCAGCTTTCCCAGCGAAGACCGAGTCAAACCCAGCGGCGAGTGGAATCATTATTACGTGCGTGGCATTAACGGCGAAATCCGTTTGTGGGTCAACGGCAAAGAAGTCTCCGGTGGCAATCAGTGCGACCCGAAGACAGGCTACCTATGCCTCGAATCTGAAGGCTCACCGATCGAGTTCAGAAATATTCGCGTGAGGGAATTGGCGTAAGATGAAAACGACGACCAGCGGATCAAACTAACGAGTCGGATTGTTTTAGCAACCTTTCATGAAGCATCTCATTTCTTTTGCCTCAGCCGTGCCACAAGAAACACGAAAGCAATCAATGGAATTGCAAACAGGAAACAGCGGACGTAGTACCCCATATCAGCAAAGTGGCGCGGCCCCAGTTTGATCTTGGATAATTAGCCGCGAATACGGGCCGGATCAACTGTGATGTATTTTCGCCAGTTCATTTCGTAGGTTCCTTTCAATAATCATTCTATTCCATTTAGGATCAGTCTCGAAACTATTTCCGTAGGATGGACATTCTTGTCCGTCCCTTCACCCGCGTCGGACAGGAATGTCCAACGTACAAATCGGGAAGTTGTTCCAGGACTGATCCTTAGGAGCTTGAGGCATCATCTGATTCCCCAGAATCGTCATTGCTGACGTCTTCGGACTCGCTTCGTTTGTTGCACAAAACTGGAACAGTTGCGGTTGAAGTCTCCTCCGCTCCGAACACGATTGGGTGTGGCCACCGTTTTGGCTTGGAACGACAGAGGCTCTCACAGGGAAGAATTTCGAATCTCGACTTACACGGCTTCGGACTGACTGCGGGCATCGAGCGCCGCTTGGTTGGCTTCGACGGGTCCGATACTTTACACGTCGCAAGACAACGCAGAAGGCGACGCAGATCATGGTTTCCTCGGTTTGGAGTAACTACGATTCTTCCTGACTGACTGCACTGATCGATTGCTTTTTCTTATCTGCATTTTCTGCGGCGTTACGCATGTACTCGGGGGTCGTGACGCCCATCGAAACGTAAATGCTGATAAAGTTGTCAACGCTCATGTCGAGAGCCTTGACTTGTTTAGCGGGTATGAAAATCAAGCCACCTCCAAAAGGAATCGGCGCGGTAGGGATCATGACCACATGGTATTCGACTTCATCGATCAAGATTTTTTCGGGGGATGGCATCAAGGCCAACACGCCTGTACCTCCTCCCTCAGAGAAATGGCAAAACACCACACTCATCGCTTTGATTTCTGCTTCTTCCGGTTGATCAAATAGATCGACCATCTGTTTCATGCTGCCGTACAGACTGCCGACAATCGGAATTCGCCGAATCATTCGTCCTGTCAGGTTTTGCAAGAAACGTTTGGCGCCCAACTCAACAAACAATCCCAACAAGAATAAAACCACCAGGACAATAGCAATGCCGGTGATATAACCAAACGGCGTCGCTGATTCGATAGAGTCTTCGGGAAATCCGGTTTCGAGCCGAAAAAGCCTGACGCCGATCGACGCCAAACTTTCGCCAATATACGTTTTCGGTCCAACGATTCCTCGCAAGAAATTAAACACCCACGACACGATCGCGATGGTCAAAACGAGTGGCAAGACTGCCAACAATCCGGCCATGAAATAGCGGACTAATCGCTGCCAACCAAAATTGAAAATTTTATGCATGCTCCTGCTCTCATGAAATCTGTTTTGGGGCGATCCCGCGATTTCACAAGTAGGCCGCAAGTTGGGCAGGCCGTCAACTAGGGGATTTGCCTATTGATGCCAAGTTGAAAAAAGTTTGGGTAGTTCGCTGGCCGTTCGTCGCTCAGCGTCTCGCTGGGAACTAAAACGGTGCGATGCCGGCATCGTCACGTAAGCGCCGATACAGATTCGTTGTGTTAATGTTGTAGACGACATCGTGGGCAGCGATACCACCCGATTTTACATACTGAAAAGGAGACTTGAAACGAAACTGATCCCAATTGCCCGCAGAACGATTGCCAGTAAAGTTTTTTGGATCGAACCAAGTTACGGGATCGTCGGACTGACCGTAGACTTTAATTCGATTGTTGATCCCGCGCGGCCAAGCGGGAGCTGGTGAGGAAATGGAACGGATTTCAATTCGGCTGAGAGCTTTGGAGCCATAGACCGCTTGCAGTCCCCAGAGGGCAAACGAGGTTACCAAGTTTCCTTGGCTGTGAGCAACCACGATTTGGCGGCAATTGACATTGCGGGCGAGCAGTTGGTAGAGACTGAGACTGGCCAAATTCCGTTTCAGCGCTTTCTGCATGTGGGCGTCGGTTTTCGAGCCACCTTTGATTTCTGCGGGAGCGATGTAGGCCTCGCGCATCGCATGTAGAAAATCGGCGGAAAGCCGATGAGGAAGGCTTATTGCCGCCAATTTGTTGATCGCTGATTGAGAGAGCCGATCAGAAATGAATCCTTCTTCACCGAGCTGGCTGCGGACGATGCTCAACCAATCACCGAGGCACTGTTTCAAGTCGCCTGCCATGCCATTGGTCAAGTTATAAATGCCCGTGATTGGAGACTGAGTAATATTGGCAATGACTTCTGCAACGTTGCGATGTCCGACGCCATCGGTGTTTATTCCATTGATGTAATAAAATCGTGTCGAGAATTGCGTTGGCGATGCATCCGGATGAAAGGTTA